>JBGCEN010000096.1:0-12434 GCA_045106435.1 Rhodothermales bacterium | reverse complement strand
AAAGCCGTCGCCCGGTTTTATTCGTGGGATAAAGAAGCCGGCTGGCCAAGGTTCAATAGAATGTTTGAGATGATTCGATGAAACTATAGACGGGATCCGTTATATTCCGGTAGAGGTTCTTTGATTAGTTGGTAGCGTTGGGGAAGTATTTGAAGGGAAAATACTTGTCTTATCTCTTTCTTTCTCTTTGCCTGTCATTTTTCTGGCTGGCTGTGTAAACATGTGGAAGATCTAAGTGTATCCACCGCTTAAACCAGATCTTTCACTACCAACATTCAATCTCATCGTTCCAGGTTGTGCAGACAAAAACCTGGAACCTTGAATTTTAAACCCAAAACGATTCACAGATGAAGCGACAGCGATTCTGTGAATACATTTATGAATGGAGAATCCAACATATTGGAAGCGGCATTGCTGCGAACGATGACCCTGCTGGCTTCTTTGAACGTGGCCTCAGAAATTACGTTTGGTATGCGTGAGCGAAAGGCCGGCCGCGATCCGTCGTCTGAAGAAACCGAAGACGTGGTATTGCCAGTGCTTCGGGAAGAAATCACCACGCTCAAGGCCATTGTCTTTCAACTGCAATCGTCTCTTGCACTTGCTGAAGACACCCATACGCCGCATCTTGTCGAGACTCCACAGGCTGAGCCTGTTCAGCGATTTATTGATCTGGTACGCGTCCAGAAAGCCGGCCAAATCCTGCACGGCATCCACCAGCGTCTATTGAGTCTTTATCCAGCTATTGATGAAGCTATAGCAGAAGAAGCACGCCTGCTAAAAAGTACATGCGACACCCTTAAAGATGTAGAGCCTGCCCTTTTCATGGCCTCTCTCGCTCCTTTCGTCAACCGCGCCCAGCACTTCGCCCGCCTGATTGACCAGTCCATTTAACCCAAGTCGTTTGCTACTATTGGGTTCTGGTTAGCATGCGTATTAAAAGTTTATTTAACTAACCACTAAAAACCAACAACTCCGTCAAACCGCAATCGGTAGCGTCAAGGTAAACGTGCTACCTTGTCCTTTTCTGCTTACTACATTAATGCGTCCCTCCATCAGTTCAACCAGACGTTTGGCAATGGTCAGGCCCAGTCCTATACCTTCATGTGTCCTTCCGTGGCCGGTTGATTCTTGACGGAAAGGTTCAAATGCGTGTGGCAAAAATTTCGGAGTCATACCAATACCTGAATCTTCAATTTTCACCACGGCATTTTGTCCCACACGCTGAACCTGCAGAGACACAGAGCCTGACTCTGTAAAATGAATGGCGTTGTGGATCAAATTGTTTAATACACGCTCAAAAGCCGCTTTATCAGCTTCAACTTCCAGCTTGTCAGCATCTATGTAATCAACATTGATCGTTAACCCTTTTTGCTGTGCTAAAGCTGATAAGGCACAAAGGTTTTTCTGGATCACTTCATTGACTTCAAAAACCCGCATATTGAGCCTCGTACCGCCTCCCTCCAAATGTGCAAGATCCATAACAGAAGTTAGCGTATCCATCAGGCGCCGGCCCCCCCGCTGAATCTGGTTTGCGATCTCTAATTTGTTTTCTCGCTCATCTTCGATCATCTCTGCATAGCCAAGGATAGACGTAAGCGGCGTCCTGATTTCATGGCTCATGTTTTCAAGGATTGAACTTTTCAACCGGTCTGATTCCTCCGCGCGTATCTTGGCTTCCGTGAGTTGTTCATTTGTGACCTGAAGTGCTTCGTTGGCCTTTTTCACTTCTTCGTTTTTCACATACAAAGCAGCGTTCAGTTTTTTGTATTTAACCCGTGACAGAAATAGAAAAACGAGAAGAATGAATGCAAACAGAAGAACCACGGTTATAACAAGTGAACGACTTTTTTGCACATTCAGATTGGCTTCGACTACCTCTACGTGGTGACGCTGCCTTGTCAATTCGAGTGCTTTGGTGTGAAAATAAGCATCAGTTTTTTTGTCATGAACATCCAATGAGTCGCTATAAGAAAAATAGTTTTCCAAATGCATGCTGGCTTTGACATACTGCTCGTTCGCCATATTCAGCTTGTAAAGGGCCCGATGCGCCTGTGCCAGGTAATTCAGATACCCTACACTTGGCGATAATTCGACAATTTTCAATGCATATTTTTCGGCCAAATCAAGTTGGTCTGTTTCGATAGATAGCTGGATCATTGCGTGTGCAATTTCCATTTCAGGATCTGGATGTAACCTGGGATTTCTTTGCCCCAAAGCTTCCGCCTCTTGATAGTATAGCTGGGCTGTATCAAAATCTTTTTTATCGAGATATATTTCTCCTATTGCGACCAACAAATACGGATCTGGCTCAAGCAATTCACCTTCTTGTATTAAAGCGTACGCTTTCTCATAATAATCCAGCGCAAGATCCTGCATTCCCACTTTCTGGTAATATGTCCCCATGTGGGTGCTTAGCCAATGGAGTGCACGTGGAGGGAGTGAATCTCCGGCTGCGATCATTGTCGCTGCGGTATCGGCATACATCCTGCCTTGATCGCGGTCTCCATAAATGTGTGCGAGCGAAATGTAAGGCAGTATCCTGGTGTACGCCGGCATACCCGGCATATGCGTCACCTCCATAGCTTTCAGCTGATAATCCAGTGCCTTATCGAGCTCTGAGGCATGAAAGAATAACTGAGAGAATTGACGATACACGTGCATCAAAAAATAGTGATTCGCTGTATCCTCAACGTAGCGTTTCACTTGATTTAAGAGAGAAAAACGCTGCTCTTTTTCTAACGATTTTATGGTGGCCAAATTAAACGTGACATTGTAGAACGCTTCCTGCCAACGTGTATCTGGGGCTTCGTTTATTAATACACTGAGTTGATCATAGTAGTGAAGCGCCGAGTCACTACTGATCGATGAATTTATCTGAGTCAGTTGAACCAAAGCATCCATCCGAACATCAAATTCCAGGGAGTTTGATTGCGCGCGCAGGCTGTCTAATGCTGTTAATGGCGGAGACACGAATGACGGAGATACTGCCGTACTTTCCGTCCTGGCATGCCTGACATCATTGGCGTTGGTTTGCGCCTGGACCTGCAGAGAAAACAGAGAAGCAATCCCAAACAACAGATATATAAGGGAGAAACTGCGATTGATCATCACATCTTTCAATTCTAATACACATTTCTCCAGAAGGGCTTCTAGTGGCAGGCTGGAGAGACAAGCTGAGACATGCCATTCCTGTGATCACGGCAAAACAATGCGCCAGACTTTTCACAGAGAAAGAAAAGAAAAGGGGAGTAAAGATGGGTCGGATAATCTGCACACTTCATTTATCATACAAGAAGCACGGGAAATGAAGTGTGCAGAATTTAATTTAAGTCATTACTTAATAACAAGGTTACTGAATCATCACTCAATTTCAGTACTAAACATTTCGTGGGCAGGATCGCCACTTGCAACCAGATAGGCGATCAAATCAATTACTTCATCCTGATTCAGGCGATTTAGCAAGCCTGCCGGCATAATTGATGCAGGAGATGGTTTTTCACCCATCACGTCGGATTTTTTTACTGTCGTCTTCTGGGTCGGGTCAAAGGGATTCTGATTCAATGAAATCATTTCATCATCCTGCGAAATAACCCGGCCAATGATAGAAGACCCTGAGTGCAACTCAAAGAGCGTCGCCTGATATTGATCTGCAATGGCATCACTGGGAGAGATAATCGCTTCAATGATATCGTTTCGCCCAAAACGCGTACCCACCTGCGAGAGGTCAGGGCCGATATTCCCGCCCATTCCCTGCATCGAGTGGCATGCCTCACAAAGGGCAGCAGCATACATCTTCTTGCCCTGCTCATAGTTTCTGGGCAACTGGATTTCATCGTTACCTGTCATCCTTTTCACTTCGCCCTGCATCCAGTTTTTACCGGGGCCTACAGGCTGCGGTAAACTGGCAAAGTCTACTGCCGGCTCATTAAACTCAACGACAAGATCTGCCAAGGCCTCCTGTTCATCAGCAGGAATGTTAGACAAAGCTCGTTGTCTGAATTGATCCAGAAAGCCTACATAACTTCGTCCCCCGCTGCGAGACATGGAATCGAAATACCACTGCAAATAGCTTTTACGCAGGTCCATCGTCCAGCCAGATTTTGCGTTACTGAGTGTAACAGCATGCGCTATTTCTGCTGCAGAAGGCATGTTGGCTTTCATCGTTTCGATGTCTTTGCCGTATCGATCATGCCGGGCAGTAAGCGTTTCAGACAGAATCGGGATATCGAGTTCAACGGTTGAGGCGCTCTGCAGCAAAGCAAGTGTTTTTGCTACAGCTTCGGGGGCATCAAGGTACACAAGCACGCGCGACAGCTCCCGATCCAGGTAAAAATCACCCGAAGGAAAATGAGGCAACAAGGCTGCAATACTTTTTTCGCGCCAGTGCGCGCCAGGTTCTCCCATGCGGATAAATACGAGTGCATAAGCGCGCAAGAGATCAAGCCGGCTCTCATAAGACAGGCCCTTGAAATCAATCGAGGTAAGCGCCTCAAGCGCCACATATTGATGTGTCGCATCACTACTGCGGGCAAGCGCAATGATGCCATGCAATCTGCTTACTGGATCAGGCTCATATACGGCAAGGTTCCACCATTCACCAACCGGCTGACGCTCAATTGCCAGACGCGCTGCATAGCGGATATAGCGATCCTCATGGTTCATGTAAGGCCATGCCATTTCCACGGCATCAGGAGATACTTCTGTGTGAAATTTCTCCAGACTGTGACGGAGCGCACGCTGGTCTGCATTGGCTGTTTTCGTATCAACCGGATCTGTTGATTCTTCGCCTGTATAATACACGCGATACAGGTGAGATTCGAGGTTACGCCCGCCAGTAGCCACGTACATAGCTCCATCTTGCCCCCAAACGCCATCCGTAACCGGTAATGGCTTCCCTGAAACAAACTCTTCAAATGATCCGGTGTAGCTGCTCCCGTCTGGCTCCATTTCGACCAGATAAATGGTACCAAAACTCCAGTCGAAGATGAACATGCCTTTCTGGTAGCGCGCAGGAAAAGCACCGCCATTCCCCATCATCACTCCGGTTGGCGAACCCTGGCCGATGTTGACAATTCCCGGCAGGTTATCTGGATAATAAGCCGGCCATTTCCCTGTGCCCGTACGCCATCCAAATTCGCTCGCGCTTGTTACATGGTTGACGCGAATGGGGCGATACCACGGCATCCCCATATCCCACTCCATGTCTGCATCAAAAGCAAGCAATTCTCCATCGCTATTAAATGCGAGGTCAAAAGGGTTTCGAAATCCACTCCCAACAACTTCAAAGTCGCTCCCATCAGGATTAAAACTGGCAATCCAGCCGCCCGGAGCCATCCGCTCATTCGCATGCCCGCGCGGGTCGATTACTGACGGCAACAACTGGTCTTCCATCCATGGACCAGCATGTTGCTTGATATATCCCTCAGGCGGGTCTGTGTGGTTGCCAGCAATCATATACAATGACTCGCCATCCGGGCTCATTACGATTGAATGTGGACCATGCTCACCCGGTGCCCCATCAAAAATGTGCAATGTTTCTACATGATCAAGACGATCGTCTCCATCTGTATCTGTTACTTTGTACAGACCATTTCCATTGCCGCCCATTCCCTCTCTCGTATTCACAGATACATAAAGTCCATCAAAAGCCCATAACAATCCTTGCGCGTGCCCCAATTCAACCTCCACCTTTTCTATCATCATTTCACCTTCAGCTCCAATCGCTGGGATCGTCATTCGATACAAATAACCATGTTGATCAGAAGCATAAAGCCGGCCCTCATCATCAAAGGCAAGAGACACCCAGGTGCCTTTTTCAAATTTTGATGGGGAATAGAGATGGTCATACGAAAAGCCGGCCGGCAAATTCAGCGTGGGAGGCGCCTCGTCTTTGGTTGCATCTTTTGTGGACTGGCAAGAGACAACAATTATGGAAAGTAGAAGAAACAGTACGGTTGATTGAATCCGTTGGACTTTTAAGCTCATGATTAAGCAGCGGGGTAATGATTAGGAGAGTGATTATGCGTAGGGACGACTCAGGTGCTAGGGCAAACTATACGTTGGGGAGATTCATGAATATCCCGTACTGATGGTGTTTTTTTCAAATCAGTAGTGAACTGCCCGGATTGGTCTGGACGTTCATCGAATAAAGCGGTGAATTAAAACGGTGGTTTTTCTGCCTACTTATGATCCATCATAGAATGATCATCGATCGCAAGGGCAACTCCCAGTCTGTATTCAAAATGTATACAATGAAGATACTTACTTTGCTATCTCGAGTCAACGCCTCATTTATCAAGGACTAAAAGGCTGATATGACTCGAATCGTTTGATGTATTGCCAATCATAAGAAACATACTGATGGGTGAGGCCCCACGTAAGCGCACTGATGCCACTTTCCTCGGTATCAAGCATACGGACCAGGCCGGCAGCCGGCGGGCCGGATTTGAGATGTGACTTGATTTCAAAGTTGACCCCATCTTTCGCCCATTGGATGGTATTTCGCTCCGGACCGTCGGTAATGATCAGTGCTGCAATGCCTCCGGCATGCGGCCAAACGGAAAGTTCGTGTCCGCTGTTGGTAATGGGATTGTATTCTGATTTAACATAAGGCCCCTCCAACTCGTCTGAAATGGCTACACCCCACTTGATTTCTCTGCCCCCAAAAGTAATCCGCTCTCCCATTCGCTCTCCCTTGTAATACAAATAGAATTTGTCTTTGTAATACAGCAACGTAGGATCGTGAACCTTGTGACTGTCAAAGGAGCCTTGCGTGGTTACACTAAATCGGGTGTCCTCTTCCCCAAGCCACTCTCCATCATCAGATGGAGACAAAATGGGTGCGTCGAGTTTTTTGAATGGGCCGTGCGGAGAATCGGAAATAGCCATACCGACCTGGTTTTTCACTCGATTGACATAGGGCGCTTTTACCGTTTGATATACGAGTATATATTTTCCGTCGTGCACCAACACCTCAGGCGTAAATACTGATCGGTCATCGTATGCGCCGGCTTCACCTCTACCCACAACACGGTGCCGTTCTTCCCAATGCCATCCGTCTGTAGATGACGCCAGCCAAACTTCTGATTTATCCCAGGGAAACACTTTTGCCTCAGGATCGCCTGTCCCAAAACCGGCTGTTGTGCCTGTTGAGCGGGTGAAATACACAAAAAACGTATCATTTACAGAAATAAGCGCACTCGGATCTCTTCGACTGACGCCTTCCTCGTAAGCAAAATCCCCCTGTAAATCGTGCATTCTGAATTGAACAAACCATTCTCTCCCTTGATTGTAGCCTCTTTCAAGCGCACGCTTTGACGCAGCGCTTAGCTTGCCATCTTTGGGTATCGCCAGGAAGTCATACACCTCATCATCATAGACAGCCAGTTCGGCATCTGACATCACCTTTGTACAGGCAGATCCGACGAACAGACATAAAGCAAGCATAGCAAATGCATAACCGACAGAATTGGGCCGGGGGGCTGGGTTGGGGTTCATTTTACTGCAGCATTGAATTAGCGGATATGCCTGTCAATCTAATCAATTCTGTGCAAGCTTGTAAGTCCGAACACTGTCAATCCAAAATCTGTCAATCCAAAATCTGTTTTAAATGATGATGCATATGCGCAATGTAGTCTTCTACAAAATAGGCAAGCGTGGCGGGTTCATTTTGCGGTACTGTTTTCCAGGCAATTTCGTGCAGATTATGCCGGCTGATTTTTCGATGGGCAACTGAATCGTCAATTCGTTCAATCACAGCTGCCAAATGCATATTGTAGGCTGCCCAAAGGGTCACCGTCGCATGCCAACCCAATGCTTGATACCCCTGCAACTGCACCCACGCTACCTGATCATACCCATCAAACACCATGTGATCTTGTAGCTGCGCGCGAACAAACCGGCTGTGGTTGTTGCAAGCTGAATCAATCAGGTGCCCGATAATCTCTTTGGGTGACCACTTGTCGGGTGCTGGCTTCCCGGCTGCCTCGGTTGTGCTCAACTTTAGCAGCGATTGTGCCGCGTTTTCAACCAGATCTCTAAACTTGTCTGCTGTTTCTTTCATAGCGCTGCGTTCACAGTAAAAAAAGAGGCCCTACCTGAACAATGTTCAGACAGAGCCTAAAGATACATTAAGAAACTGTTTAAGAAAGCAGACCGCCAATCAATTCATCAGCGCAGAGAGGGCGCGCTTGTAATCTCCAGAGGAGCTGATCGTTTCTGCGGTTTTGATATATAGATCGACGAGTTCATCGTCGCCGGCAACATCGTCTGCCACTTTAACGAGCGTTCTTGATTTATCTCCGGGCGAAGAAATACCTCTTGCCGATTTCAAATAAGCCTCCATAGACACTTTATCCAACCCAACTTTCTCTGCAAGGTGGATCAACACGCGTGAATGATCACCAGAAGAAGGCAAAGAACTCACGGCATTAAAATAGGCGTCTCTTGCACCACTATGATAAGTAGATGCCGCGGCCATCAAGAATCGGGCGCGATCACCGGATGAGGGGATGCCTTTAGCAATATGCATGGCATCCGCGTAAGAGCCCTGGTCTTCCAGCGCACCCTCTTCTATCAATCTGGTAAGCACCCGCGTTTTATCCCCGGAAGATGGTATTGAACCAACCGCTTCAAAGTAGAGGTCGCTTGCCTCTTCTATGTAAAGATCTGCGGCCTTCATCAAAAAGCGAGAACGATCTCCTGAAGACGGAATACTCTTCGCCACACCAATGGCTTCGAGATAGCTATCTCGATCCCGCAGCAAATTCCCATCAACCAGACTGGTAAGCACACGGGTTTTATCTCCGGAAGATGGAATGCTCTCAACCGCATCAAAGTAATAGGGTGTCGCATCATCAGAAGAAAGGAATTGAGCGGCAGAAGCTTTCAGAAAACGAGAACGATCTCCTGAAGAAGGGATCTCTCTCGCCATTTTTGCCGCGCGCTGCAGCTGACGGTCGTTTAGCTTTGCCTGATCGAACAGATGTGTCATGTAACGCACACGGGAGGAACTGCTTTCGATGTATCCAATTTCTTTAAACACACCCTCAACCCCATCTTCCCTCAGAATTCGTGCGGTACGATCTTCTGCGCCGGCGCCGGTTTCACGAATCATGGTGAGCAAAATGTCCTCATACCAATCCCGATCAATCTCGGAAAAGTCTTTCTTTTTTCCGTTCAGTTTATAGCTGTATGAAAGACGATTTCCAGATTCTCCTTCGACCAGCAATTGATGCTTGGTGCCCCGGAGTTTTTCATTGATTTCCAGGTATCCGCCCCTTGAGATAGAGACAATATCTGAATCAGTCTCGTTGAGCGTGATATCCCCCTTCATCTCAACCTCAAGGGAGTACCCATTCTTGTTAGTCATGTACGTGTGCTTGCCATTCACAGAGATATTGACAAGGGAATTATTGCCCGTACGCTGAGCGGCTGCCGGCATGGCCATCATCAAAAACATGATGAGTAATGCGACTATTCTAATGTCTTGCTTTTTCATAACGCTTCTCATATACCTTATTGTTAGGGCATGACTCACCATGCCTATACTTTTTCTGAGTACGGATTTTCACAAATGGACCAAAGATGGGGACTCGCTCTTATCCTTTAACGCGACGTGACTTTTCGAGGAAAACTTTCATCACTTTGCGGTAGTCGCTTGAGGATGACATGCTTTCAATCACCCGAATATATTCGCTTCTGGTCGCCTCAGAATTCAGAGGCAAACCGTCGTTGTTTAAACTGTTAATTAATACACGGCTTTTATCCGAAGAGGACGAAATTCCAGATACCTCCCGTAAGTACATTTTAGCTGACAGGCTATCTAGCTGTTGATGTTTTGTCAGCGCCATCAATAACCGGGCTTTATCCCCCGAAGATGGGACTGTGCTTGTTGTGGTCAGATAGGCAGCCGTCGTTGCGTATTCAAATTTCCGTTTCTGTACAGCTTCCAAAAGCAGTGAAGTCCTGTCCCCACTGGATGAGATCCGGCTCGCATTCTTTAGCACGCGAGCAAATGATTTGGCGCTGAGTGAATCCCTGTGATTGCGCACCGGCGCATCGCTTGTAATTGTGGCCGGCTGTTTTATTTGAGGCAGCGTTATTTCTGGTTGCGCTATTTCAGGTTGCAATGCTATAGCTTGAGGCACTATAGCTTGAGGCAGTGCATTTACATCCGCCTCACCATTAAACAATGCTTCATACCTGAGCGCTGATACGCTTTCGAGCGCTGTAGCATCATTGGACTCAGTAACATTGTTATTATCTACTTGAACATCCGCATTTTCGACCATCGGAAGCGAAGCCAATGCCGGCTCGCTTAAATCTGCTTCTTCTGGCAACTCCAGGTCATCTAATTCAGATACGATGCCGGCATCAATCGCTAGCACCTCATCAGGAGTTTCTACAGCTTCCGGGGTCACATCAGCTACTGGCAACATCGCTAGTGAGGCATCATCTACTTGCTGTGGTAAAGCAACCACCGGAGCAATTTGCACCACAAATACCAACAACAGTATGGTAATCATCAACACACTCAGGTAGGTTGCCGGCGATAGCTTGAACGAAATCTCTCTTTTCTTATCAAGAATTGTTTTCACACGCGCGAACAGTTCTTCTTTGCCGGATGAAAAGCCCGGGACAAACATCGGCGGTTGCGTCCGCGCATACTGCGTAACCAGTTTTGCCAGACAAGAAGCATAAGCCTTGGGCCTTTTGGTTAAAGCAATCACCCAATCGTCGCTTGCAAATTCACGGTCGCGGTCCATGAGTTTGCCCAAAAGAATAATACCAGGATGAAAAAACAGGAAAGCACTCACGATACGCTGAAAGAGCATCGTCCAATCATCGCGCCGTTGCAGATGTGCGGCTTCGTGCAAAAGCACTTGCTCCAATTCTCCAGAAGAGAGTGTACTAAGCATGGAAGCCGGCAGCAGAATTTTGGGTTTCTGGAATCCAATGGCAACCGCCGTCTGAACATCATCTGAAATCGCCACTTCAATCGGGCGAGGGTTTTCAATTTGCCCGAGTAGTTTTTTCAAAAGGATTTGCACTCGTACTGGAGCAGAGTAGCTATTTCTTTTAAGACGCCACACGCCTTTCCATCCAAGCACAACCCGTAGCAATAACATGCCGGCGATCGTTGCCCAAACTGTAAATAGTACAACCCGCCAGAAAGCATTCAATACCGGCATTTCAATCTGATCAGGGAAAGAGAAATGAGGGGTGCGAGACAAAAGTCCTGACGCTATAATCGATGCTTCTTGTTCAGACACTTCGTCCATTGCTGCCGGCAATGCAGGCGCTGCGGCTTCCTCTTCCTCAAATTCTTCAGATGTTATTGGCAACGATGGTTGCCCCAATTGTACTGGTGCTTCAGATTCTGCCGGCACTTCAAGTTCTACAGGTACTTCAAGTTCTACAGGCACTTCAAGTTCTACAGGCACTTCTGGTTTTACGGGAATCGAAGGTGCTTCGGGTGTATCAGGAATTTCGACTTGATCCATTACTGCAACGGACAGTCCGGTTGACAATTCCGTCTCAACCACATCTACGGATTCTGCATATCGGTCATCGATGTACCGCTCTCCCTGCCAAACAACAAGGCCGATACTCATAACAAAAACCGTCATCCAGACAAAGAAGCGCGTTGTTGCATTCAGTGGGTGCCACTTAGCCATGAGCCGGATTAACCCCCATACAGCAACAGCGAGGAGCGCGCCGATCCATACGCCATTAACAAAAGCTGCAGTTATTACAGCCGCAGTAATTTCTAACCATTCATACATCATGATGCATCCTCGTCTGGCGCGGAGTCGATCATTGATTTCAGCCGTTCCAAGTCGGCAGCGTCAAATTCAGAATTCTCCATCAGGTTAAGAACCAGCAACTCGGGGGAGTCATCGAAAAAGCGTTTCATGAGGTGCTGCAACGCACCACGCTGTGCCTCTCCTTTTTCTACAACAGATTCATAAACGTAGGCACGGCCATCTTTTTTGTGTGTCAGATAAGCCTTTTGCTCAAGGATACGCAACATCGTGAGCACCGTGCTATATGCAAGCGGCGTATCCGCCGGCAATGCGTCGACTACATCCTGTACCGTTGAGGGACCACGATCCCAGACAATCTCCATGAGCCGCAGCTCAGCATCTGTCAACGTCGATGATTTTTTCCGTGCCATACAACTAACTACTAAGGAATTAATACTTACAACTCAAACATACGACAACACGAGCCATTTGTCAATACTAAGGAATTAATAGTTCAAGACGAGCCGGCTGTTGGAAAGGTTGCGTTCGCTGGAAATTTTAGTTGAAGAGGGTTTAGGGTTTAGGGTTTAGGGTTTAGGGTTTAGGGTTTAGGGTAATTTAACTTTTAGCTTTTGACTTTTAACTTTTAACTTTCAAAGGCTTTTAATTTTTGATTTAAAAAAATGA
>JBGCEN010000095.1:0-8334 GCA_045106435.1 Rhodothermales bacterium | reverse complement strand
GTCTGACCACTGAGGTCACGACCGTCCCAGTTCACTTCATACACGCCGGCATTCTGTGAACCAGTAATCAACTCCGCAACCTTCTGTCCCAGTACATTGAATACTGCGAGAGAAACATCACCACCCTGCTGAATTTCGTAGCGGATGGTTGTTGTTGGGTTGAATGGGTTTGGATAGTTGCTGTGCAACACAAATCCTTCGGGTACTTCAGTGGTTGTTTCTGTTGAAACTGCAGTACCACCGTTAACCGTAACGCGGATGATGTCAGCTACATTCGGATAGGTGAATCCACCTGGGCCCGCAGCGCCATCAGCAATGAGTACAACAGGACCGCCTTCAACATCACCAGTATTGGCGGCTGCCTGACGAGGTGCCTGATTTGCACCCAAGCCTGGTTCTTCGTTCACTTCAGTACCACCATCCCAAAGGAGGATTTGATCGGTCACATCGCCATCGATCGCTGTTTCGCCATCAAATAATGCGATACCCGTTCCATCCGGAGCGTAGAAGAGGTCATTTGACTGCACAAACATTGTTGCAAGAGACAGATAATCTCCAGGCACAGCATATACAGTGAACTCATACCCTTCGCCAGGGAAGATTGGCGCCGGCGCATCCGCACCGATCGGCGTATTGAAATAATGGCTTGATACGATACCACTCAATGAAGTCAGTGACATAGCAAGCGGGCCAGGATTTCCATCTTCAGCCAATGCTTCCAATCCTTCACCACGATCAGCCTGATCGACGCTAAAGAATGGATCAGCCGCATTATGAACAGCCCAAACACCCGGTGCGAGTGGCACAGCTGCCTGAGATTTTCCTGCGACAGAAGTAGCGTTGGATAGATTCTCGATCAACACGCGGAATGACGTTACGGGCGTCTGAGAAATCGTTACGCGAATCTGGCTGGCAACGGTAGGATAAGTAAATCCGCCTGGTCCCATCTCGCCATCAGCGATCAGGACAACGTTACCGCCTTCGTCATCACCCGTATTGGGGCCGGTCTGACGGGGCGCCTGGTTGTCACCAAGGCCTGGCTCTTCGTTTACTTCAGTACCACCATCCCATAGATCAACATAGTGCGTGATGTTCGCTCTGCGTGGAGCGCCTTCGCCGTCAAACAATGCTACACCGTTGCCGTCCGGGGCATAGAACAAGTCGTTTGACTGTACAAACATCGTAGCAAAAGACAAGTAATCACCAGGCAATGCATCAAAGCTAAACTCATACGCATAACCAGGAGGCAGTGGACCTGGAGCATCAGCTCCAACGGGTGTGTTAAACGCACCTGAAGAAAGAACACCTTCGCGTGATTCAAGCGCAGTTGCCAACGCACTTGGGTCGCCATCTTCAGCCAATCCTTCAAGGCCTTCGCCACGATCAGCTGCATCAGCAGTGAACAACGGATCTGCTGCATTGTGCACAGCCCATACACCTGGTGCAAAAGGAACGCCTTGTCCCATGCCATCAGCAGAAGCTACCGCATCAGCAGGGCCGATGTTTTCTATTCTTGCATAGAAGGTTACAGGCTCAATTGGGGTAACAGTAACACGAACGATGCTGCTGTTTTCAGGGTAGGTGAAGCCATCATTCATGCCCATCACTTCAACGATTACCCCAGCTTCATCATCCCCTGTATCCGGGCCGCTCTGACGAGGGGCCTGGTTTGGACCAACACCGGGTTCTTCGTCTACTTCTGTACCAGCATCCCATAGTGCAACAGATGCTGTCACATCTCCTTCAACTGGTGTTTCGCCATCAAATAACGGCATACCAGCGCCGGCCGGCGCGTAGAACAGGTCATTAGACTGAATGAACATCGTAGCGAATGACAAACCATAGCCTGGTGCTGCATCTACATAGAAAGAGTAGCTGCCTCCAGGTCCGATTGGGCCAGGGCCATCAGCTCCAACAGGTGTATTAAACACACCTGAACCCATGACGCCATCAACACCTTCAAGTGCAGCAGCCTGAATGCCGGGGTTTCCATCTTCTGCGATGGCTTCAATGCCTTCACTTGCAGCAGCGCCGGCTTCAAAGAAGTTTACTGTTGGGGCATGAACGGCCCATGCGCCGGGTGCGAGGGGTACCTGAACGCCTGTAGCCGCATCAAGTGCTGCATCGTAAACGCCCGGGTTTCCGTCTTCTGCGATCGCTTCGATACCTGCTGGTGCAGTTGTACCAGACTCAAAGAAGCTCACAGCATTGGAATGAACCACCCATATGCCAGGAGATAATGGAACCGTCACAGCACCCGTTGAAGTTGTGAGGCTGTTCTCAGCTGAAACGTTTGCAATGGTTACAGTGAACTCTGTACCACCATCGTGTGCGATTGAAACCTGAATTACATCGGCAACATTCGGGTAGGAAAAGCCACCGGCGCCCATCGCTCCATCAGTAATACGGCTTAGCGTACCACTTTCGTCGTCGCCTGTGTTTGCATCACCCTGGCGAGGAGCCTGGTTTGCACCAACGCCCGGCTCTTCATTCACTTCAGTGCCGGCGTCATACAGGAAGACGCTGCTTGTTACGTCACCCGTAACTGGCATGCCCAGCTCGTCAAACAACGCTAAACCACTTCCTTCAAAGGTGTAGAACAAGTCATTAGACTGGATGAACATGCTGGCAAAGGAGAGGTAGTTTCCGGGGCCGGCTGTGAAACTGAACTCGTACATTCCCCCTGGGCCAATCGGGCCTGGCTCTGCCGCATCTACTGGCGTATTGAAAATGCCTTTTTTCAGCACAGGAAGCTCCGGGCCCACATTTTCGATTGTAACTTTAAATCTTGTACTCTGAGCCAGGGACGTTGATACGCCCAAAAGCATTAACACAAGAAGGATTGTAAGTTTTCTCATCGTTGAATTTGATTGATTGGTATGATCTAATAAATTGCCTGACAGTACCTCTACACACGTGCTCCTCTACTACATTTTTACATAGAGATGTTGTATGAATTGAAAGATGGCCTCAATCAATGCCCCTTTGTATCACGAATCTGTAACAAGCCATAACATTTGTTGAAATTCTTTCCGCTGCCTACCCTTTTCTTGCCTGAAGAACAGATGGAAAAGCCTTGTGTCCCGAAAGTAATCACGCACAGCGACCCATTCCCAGAGGGTCTAAAAAGAGGGTAGGATATTTGCAAATTTCGAATTATCTTACGAATACCTTCTGGATACAATTCCTGTACAGCGCGCAAACCAGGGAAAGCACCTCTGCCTCCTCCCTTCATTTCTACAACGTTTTAATCATACTTTTCACGCCGCACTCCTGAGCGCAGCTAAAAAACCAACAACTTCATGAATGGAACGGAAAAACCCCTCGGTTCCGTACCGAACCGCCTGGACGAAGATGTCCTGGATGTCTATCGTTTAATGCCAAGTCACGACAACGAGCGTTTACTCGAGCATATTGCCTGGATGGAAAATGAGCTAGACGAAGCGCATATGCTGCAGCGTAACACTGAGAAAGAGTTGCAACGCATCAACGCGTTGTTGCAGAGTCAGAAACGAACCCTGCAGAAACCACTTGGGCAGTCAACAAGCCTGGATAAAAGCAAACCACGTATCAAGCAAGGCTTGTAGTACGCTATATCTGATCGCAGCGCTATATAAAAACCAGAGATGCATGAACTGCTTCTCGCCCGGCCTGCTATAGTCATTTTTACGACCTTGAAGAAGCCGGCACGCTGACTTCTTCAAGGTCCGTATACCCCAGCATTTGCAACGATTGGTTTGATATCAACGTCTTGTTTTTAGCAGACGCGTCAATTCCGTGCATCAGGTCGCGCCGGCAATCAGTTTACAGGAAACAAAGGCTTTGAAGAATCATGATGTAAAACAACGATAAGTTGGATTACGCGCTAAAGAAATGTTTATCATGTTTCTTAAGTTATAGCTCCCCATTTTTCGCCTACGATCGTTTCTATATGCCCGATCAAGTACCATCGCTGGAAGAATTTCTAGCCACGCAAAGCATACAAATCCCAACCTGGGGCTTTGCACTCAACTTAATATTGACCGCCGTACTGGCTACCCTGCTGGCGAGATTCTACGTTAGATTTGGCAAATCTCTGTCTAACAGAAAACAGTTTTCAGGCAACTTCATCCTTATTGCCATGACAACAATGCTCATTATCAGCATTGTAAAAGCGTCGCTGGCACTCTCACTCGGCCTCGTTGGAGCATTATCGATTGTTCGTTTTCGGTCAGCAATCAAAGAGCCGGAAGAATTGGCGTATCTCTTTCTTGTGATTGGACTGGGGCTTGGGTTTGGAGCGGATCAGCGGGTCATTACGCTGGTTGCTTTTGCCATGATATTGGCGATTTTGTGGATCAGCAATCGAGCGCGCAGTCAAGATGCGCCGGCCAACCTGTACCTGACCGTCTCTGGCAATGGACAATCAAGAGTTCCATTTGGAGACCTTGTCAACACGCTCCAGGCGAATTGCGCTGCACTGGAGCTAAAAAGATTGGACGAAGACAAAGAGCAAATCGAAGCGGCATTCGTTGTAAGCTTCAACAATATGGCACAGCTTGAGCAGGCCAAGTCCTCTTTATATGAGCTGAACGATTCTTTGCATATAGCCTTGCTCAACAATACGGGGCTGGAGGGGTTACATTGATACTCAAAGAACACCACGGTTCGTCAAAGACTACGGTGATTGAGAAACTCAAGCGTAGCAAACTAATGGGATCAGCCTGGCTCTCTGGCATGGCCCTGCTCCTGTATTCTGTATTGATTTTTTTCATTGGTCTACTGATTGCCGAAGCAAATTTGTTTGGTGCAAAGTCCACCATTGAAAGCAGCAAACAACTCGTCACCAAGTTTCCCAATCGGATAAAGGGGTTCTTTTCACAGCCGGATCTTATTCAACTGGACATCAGCCACAAAAACTTCCAGAAGCTAGCTTACAAGCGGGAAGTGGCTTTGCTCATGGGTCGGCTCATGACAACCGACGATGATTATGTGCCGGCTACGCTGCGCCGCAATCAAGCATCATATGATGTAAAGCTCAGGCTCAAAGGCGATTGGCTCGATCATCTTGAGGGCGAAAAATGGTCGTACCGCGTAAAAGTTAAAAACGATGCCTCTGTAGAGGGCCTGCGCGTTTTTTCTATTCAACATCCGAAAACCAGAAATTTTCTTGCGGAGTGGGTCTACCATCAAGCGTTAAAACGTGAAGACGTGCTATCTCTTCGCTATGATTTTGCGGAGCTGTCTGTAAATGGCAAAAATCTCGGTATTTTTGCTATCGAAGAGCATTTCAACAAAATTCTCGTTGAGCACAACAAAAGAAGAGAGGGGCCAATCATCCGCATGGATGAGGATGTCATCTGGGATCAGTTGGATGATCTGGTGAGCTTCCCGCAAACAGTCCCTCTTTCAAGCGGGTCTTTCAGGTCTGTAGCCATTGATGCGTTTGAATCAAGCGCCATGGCAGAGGACTCTACCTACCACCGAAACTTCATTAAAGCCATTTCCTTACTCGAAGCTTTTCGAACGGGCGAAAAAGTTACCAACGAAGTTTTTGATATAGACCATCTTGCCGCATATGTAGCCATTTCTGAACTGATGGGTGCACAGCATAGCGCCATCTGGAATAATATGCGGTTTTACTATAACCCGGTAACAACGCGCCTGGAGCCCATAGGATTTGACGGGCTGGCCGGCACCCCTGTCAAGCTGTTATCAGTAAACATGATTGATAGCGATCAAGATGAATACAGGCAACATCTGATACTGCTTGCGCTCGAAGACCCTTTGTTCAAAAAGGCGTATTTGGAAACACTCAAACGTGTGTCTTCGAGCAACTACCTGGACCAACTTTATGCAGATATCGATTCGGAGTTTGAGCGAAAGCTGCATATTTTATACAAGGAATTTCCTGCATACGAATTTCCTTTTGAGGCGATAGAACAGAATCGCCGGCTCATTCACTTCGCGCTTAATCCCAAAGATGGGATTCGTATTCACGTAAGCGGATTCACTGCCGATTCTCTGCTCCTTGAGATCGGCAGCACGCAGGCGATGCCAGTTCAGCCGGTGTCCCTTATTCTAAACGACTCCCTGCTTCTTCCATTTGACACCATTCCTTTTGTAACGGGCAGAAAAAGAAACACAGGTATTTCTTTTACAAACGCATCACTGCCTATACCAGCAGGACTTGTTTTTGCAGATTCGATGCGATCCTTACTACAGGTCAACTACAGAATTATTGGCAACGACTCCCTGTTCACCACAACAGTGCTGCCTCATTCCCATGCGCGAGATACGTATTTACAAAACGACGTGACTACACAAAAAGAAAATACAGACGCTTTTTCTTTTTTGATCAAGGATGATGTAAACAGGCGTGTCTCCGCCCAAGCTGGATCGTGGCGTATTAACCACAACCTGATTCTGCCAGCCGGCTACACCTTCTTTGTACCCGGAGGTACATCACTCGATTTACGCGACAACGCCATGATTTTGGCAAAGGGGGCCGTTATGTTTGCCGGCTCAAAATCCAATCGTGTACGAATTTCATCATCCGACAGTACAGGTCAGGGGCTTGTCGTGCTGAAGGCCGGCAACAAATCCAGTATCAACCATACAATCTTTGAGCACCTGAGCAGTGTCAACCAAAATGGATGGGTGCTTACAGGCGGCGTATCCTTCTATGAATCTGAAGTGGTATTTAAAAACACTACATTTGATGGTGCCCGTTCCGAGGACGCATTGAACCTGATCCGCACATCATTCGAAATGGATAGCGTTGTGTTCTCTAACACGATGTCGGACGCTTTCGACGGTGATTTTGTTGAAGGCTCCATTTCAAATGCGCTGTTTGTAAACACAGGAAATGATGGGATTGATGTATCTGGATCGACGCTAAATTTACAGGGCATAGAAATTAGAAACGCCGGCGATAAAGCATTTAGCGCCGGCGAGTTTAGCGTAATAAACGGCCGGCTGCTTACTATTTATAACAGTGAAATCGCCATTGCCAGCAAGGACCAGTCGATTGTGCATGTGAACGATGTTGTTGTGCAGAGTAGTCGCGTAGGTGTAGCCATCTATCAAAAGAAACCTGAATTTGGCCCCGCTTCCATTGAAAGCAATAACTTCACAATGCAGGATGTCGAGGTCCCCATGCTGATCGAAGAAGGCTCTCTTTGCTGGATGAATGGCAAACAGGTGCCGGCTGACCAGAAGCGGGTTGCGGATCTTATGTATGGCAATGTTTATGGCACAGCATCTGAATGAATGGCATTCTTAGAATCGTTCCGAGTTCAAGGTTCAAGGTTTTGTACTGGTTCTATATTGATTACTTGCTAAACAAAGAGGATTTTCATCTCTGTATTAGATCATACCGTCCCTGAAAGTTCAAGCACCGTTTCATCGTTGCGATACGAGCGAAAGTATGCGTTGCATGGCATGTCGTTCGAAAAAATGGAAATGATTCTCAAGATGAATCCGGCTGTTTTTTCTGCGATCTACGAAGCACGTTATATCAATAACATTTACCTGGACACCCCATCTTTGCAAGCCTACCGGGTTACACTCGATGGAATCGCCCAAAGGCAAAAAGTCCGCATTCGATGGTATGGCTCATTGATGGGGCCGATTGAAAAGCCGGTCCTTGAATTCAAAATCAAAGAAGGCCTCGCCGGCTACAAAAAGTCGATACCACTTTCCCCTTTTACCCTGCAGGAGCCTTTTACTAAAAAGACCCTGCAAGAGATATTTGACAAGTCTCAGTTATCCCCCCAAGTCTACAACGAACTTGTCCATCTCGAACCGACCCTTTTAAACCGTTACCGGAGAACGTATTACCTGGCCGGCGACAAGCGATTCAGGGCTACAATAGATACCCAACTTTCATTTAAGGATATTTTCTGGCCTGCGCATTTGAACAATAGACGCACAGCAAAAAGTGATCTCACGGTACTCGAATTGAAGTATGCGATCAAAGACGATGAAGACGCAAACGGTATCTCATCTGCGTTCCCTTTTCGCGTCACCAAAAGCTCCAAGTATACGCTGGGCATTGCCAGCCTCAGGCAGTAATCCATCCATTCACAGCCAGGACAATCTTTTATAGGGTTCTTGGTATTCGCGGCTATTCATTTACCTACCAGGTATCCCAAGATCGGCTGAAGCCTGAGGGCAAAGCACACCAGTTTCATTCCGAGCGAGGATACAGTAGTCCTTGAAAGTTGGGCAGGCCTTTTGTATCATTTTACCGATTGTCTCCAGGATGCTGCAGCGGCAGCGTCCAACCTCTATCGAGAGGCGCTGCAGCGAATAAATTCGCCACGCTCGAAGAGGTCTTAGGAGGACAAGGGC
>JBGCEN010000094.1:0-3893 GCA_045106435.1 Rhodothermales bacterium | reverse complement strand
TAAATATAAACAGTTTCTTAATGATGATTTAATTTATTTGATAACAACTCAATACCTATAAAATAAATTTCTAATACAGCATAACTGAATTCTTGGTAATATAGTTACAGGTTCGCTCCTTTTTCAATGAAGTGGTTATACTCCACTCTGGCACATTGTGATGCCGTTTTGGGAGGAGCGGACCATTCCATTATCAAGGTGCGGCATGGATCGACCAAGACGGTCGAGCCGCCAAACAAGCAGGGTATCACCTTCTTTAAGCTTGGCTATGCAAGCATCGAGGGCAGGGCGGTCAGTTTTTGCACCAGAGACTTTCTCAGAAAAGATGTTGCCTTCATCACAACCCGCCTTCTTAAGGTCATCAATCTGCAAGTCTAATTCTTGATCATCTGTGCTGACGCGGGCGTATCCGTATAGGGGCAAGTGCGCTTTCCTTGGCAAAGGTGGTTAAAAAATGGATCGGACTATCATAGCTGTAACTTTTATAAAGGCAAGCATCGAGTTAAACGAACTTTGAATAGTGAGACGGCAATTCGGTACCCGATAGGCCATGTTTTTGGGTCGTTTTGAAGGGCGGAAGAGGTGTTACGAAAAACGGTCGTTTGATGACAGTGTGCCGTAGAGCAAAGTTAGTCGAAAATATGGATGTTTTGGGCTAGTGATGCATAAGCTGCGTAAAAGATGAAGGTAGGCCCTTCGTGATCGGTTTCCGAGAACAGGTCACAAACCGACCCAAGCGGCTGCTATTAAGAGTGGTGGTCGTGAGCGTTGGGAGAAAAGCTGAGGGAGCATTGTTCAACTGAAATTTCAGGAGGAAACGGTGACTTACCTTGGAAGGTGGGAGTTGGAAAGATGAACGCAAGTGAACCACTGATGAAGCGTCGTAAACGACTAGAATTGATGTCAAAACTAGGGGCTTTTCGTTCTCCTGGGATAAATCTACAGGTAGCTCGGTTATTGTGTAGGTGGCATCCGGCGTAGAGGTGGCATGAGTCCAACTTAGGCTTTTATGTGGAACTGCGGGAACCAGTTGCTTTGATGCAAAGGGAGAAATCCAAGTAGCGAATACTATGAGGATGAGAGTACCGATGCAAAGCGCTGGGACAGAGCAAGCCGTAGTAGTGATGAAGTGGCTGTAATGGCCGTGGAGCAAAGGGCTTGCGTTAGGCAGTTGGTAATAATATTCAACTGACAACAGTCAGGAGGAAATGTTAGTGACAACAAAACCGTTTGGTATATCCAAGCAAACAGTGATACAAGCCTATCGGCTTGTTAAAGCAAATGCTGGAGCAGCGGGAGTAGACAAGCAATCGTTGACTGATTTTGAGAAAAATCAGAAAGACAATCTGTATAAACTTTGGAATCGAATGTCATCAGGCAGCTATTTTCCGCCGCCGGTGAAAGCGGTACCGATCCCAAAGAAGTCGGGTGGAGAAAGGATCTTAGGTGTGCCGACTGTGGCCGATCGGATAGCTCAAATGGTCGTCAAACTGACGTTTGAACCTCTGGTAGAGCCTCATTTTTTGCCAGACTCCTATGGTTACAGGCCAAATAAATCGGCGCTGCAAGCCATAGGTGTTACGAGGAAAAGGTGTTGGCAATACGATTGGGTTCTAGAGTTTGACATCAAGGGCTTATTCGACCACATTCCCCATGATTTACTGATGAAGGCTGTTCGTAAACATACGGACTGTGCTTGGGTGATTTTGTATATTGAGCGCTGGTTAAAGGCAGATATGCAGTTACCGGATGGAAAATTAGTAAAAAGGGCGTGTGGAACGCCACAAGGCGGAGTCGTTAGCCCCGTATTGAGTAATTTATTCTTGCACTATGTGTTTGATAAATGGGTGCAGCAAAATTATCCAAAAACACCTTGGTGTCGATATGCGGATGATGGGCTACTGCACTGCAATACTGAACAGCAAGCAGAGTCATTGCTGCGTGAGTTAGGGAAACGATTTCAAGCCTGTGGTCTTGAACTTCATCCTGATAAAACCAAGATTGTCTACTGCAAAGATGGAGACCGCAAAGGCAAGTACCAGAATGTTGAATTTGATTTTCTGGGCTATACCTTTTGTCGCAGGTTATGTAAAAACAGCAAGAGGAACAGTTTCTTTCTGAATTTTACGCCAGCGGCGAGTAAAATTGCGGTGAAAGCGATGCAGGCAAAGACGAGGCAAGGAAACTGGCGAAATAGATCAGATTTAAGTCTAGGAGAAATAGCGGATCGGTACAATCCTGTTTTACAGGGCTGGCTGAACTACTATGGGGCTTATAATCGATCATCGCTGTATCCGGTCTGGCGTCATATGAATAAGACGCTTGTAGGCTGGGCCATGCATAAGTACAAGCCACTGAAAGGTCACAAAACCAAGGCTGCGCGGTTTTTGCAAGGAATAGCAAAGGAGCAGCCAAGGTTGTTTGCTCATTGGAAGCAGGGTATGACAGGTGTGTTTGCCTAATGGGAGCCGTATGACATGAGAGTGTCACGTACGGTTCTGCGAGAGGCTGGCGGGGAGGTTCCGCCGGTCTACTCACTCATTCGCCGAAAATAAACTTATATTTTTATCAGCAAAACAAACTTGATAAACTTGGTTGAATTTTACACGGAGTCATAGCTTAAATTAAATTTTGTGAATTTAGCAAACTTACCCCATTTTAGGAAAATATTATGTACTCAATGAGTAATAGTGTTGGACCCGCAGTTCAAAGCGCGGTATTTGATTGCCTACCAATTGCAACACCTGTTTCACCAGGTAGTGTAAATAGATCACTTCCTCAAGGACATGTTCTAAATCAAGCAGTCGTAGTGTCTCCTAGAACTTTCGAGAATCAGCCCGAAGGTATAATGAACATACCATCTAAAGAAGCAAGGTTACACACGGTTGGCGAAGTCAAAATAAATGATATAGAAGAGGGTGAAAAGGAACAGGCGCAACCAAATCCTTCTACTAACGAGAGACAAAGACTCAGCTTAAATATTAGTAAAAGAATTCAGAACGGAGCAGTTCGTACCGTCGCTGTAACTGCTGAGTTAGCAGCTGCTACGTTAACTCTTGCACTACCTGCTGCTGCATCTGCTGCATCTGCTGCAACAGGTCACGCTATTATGGGTATCCATCATGATGGATATGACGTATCAGAAGGTGTAAAAGCAGCTGTAACAGGTTCCTTGTTAGCTGGAGTACCGTCTTATGCTTTAGGTAGAGCTATTGGTTTATGTTGTGGTATTAAAAAAAGTGAAAACAGTTTTGGAGAAACATTAAAATACAGTACTAGAGAAGCTTTTGGTGGTGCTTTTCTTACAGCAGTAATTGGGGCAGCATTTAGGCAAAATGAATTAGGTGTAGATGATGATATATCTTTAGGAAATCATTGTTTAGCCGGCATAGTTGGGGGATTAATTATAGGTGTAGCTCTTTGTTGTTGCACTAAAAAACCAGAATAATCTCAATAATATATTATAGGATAAAGTTTATAGTGCTTTATCCTGTAAACTCGTCTCACAAATCAAAGTCCCGAAAAACGAACCTTTTTTGATACAAAACACACTACATCTTGTATTGTCGGATAAACGGTGTTTAGTAATAGGCGCCGTTTATCCAACATAACTAAAAATCCACACGAGATAAAAAAGTGAAAGCCTTCCAAAGCTACCATTGGAAAAACCCAGTTAATCAAAGATACTATTCAGCCAGATTACAAAAGGATTTACTGGATGATTGGCCTGAGTTGCAAAAGGGGGCCAAATATCGCCTTTACATTGCATAAAGATATCAGTGAACAGTAAACTTAAAATTCGGCCTGCAGTAATTGATAATATCACCAAAATGTTGGCTTGTGGCGTGTGCACGCTGGGTTTTGCTCAATTTAAATGCTCCAACAGTGAATGC
>JBGCEN010000093.1:0-19952 GCA_045106435.1 Rhodothermales bacterium | reverse complement strand
CCACTATCCGACGCACCGACGCCCCGACTCACCGACTCACCGACTCACCGACTCACCGACTCCCCGACTCACCGACTCACCGACTCACCGACTCACCGACTCACCGACTCCTAATCCATTACCTCAGCTTCCACGGGTGTCTCGACGAAAGAGATCCGTTGTGTGAGGCCCATGGGGGCTGCTGGTAGCGTGACAACTTCGGCCTGACCGGAAGCTGCAGCTGTATTATGCGCCAGTTCACTCCAGTAGCGTGTTCTCCACAGGTTTTTGTGGAGCATGATGATTTTCAGCTGTAAAGAGCGGTAGTGTGTTGGGTTGGCTTCGTGAAGTTTTTCGAATCGCTCTGCGAAAATGTACAGGCGTGTCCTGTTTTCATTCGTGAATCCGAAGTGTTTGATGTCGTCTACAAGCATGGCATATTGCTTATCCCATACGGTAATATCTTCTTCCGGTTGAATATAGGTGTTGTTATCAAACTTGAATGTTTTAGCAGCATCGAGTTTGTTGTAGCCGGCTCTCACTAGCAGATCCGTAGATCCAACCGGTAAGAAGAAGCGTACAGGCCGGCTTGATTGGCGTGTAGTTAAGAGTACATTGCCATTTTCTGGTACCAATTCTTCTCCGCTGTACTCCGGTAAGTCGATGTGCGGATTGAGCGTTCTAAAACGATCATAATAGAGCGTGTCAGCTGAGCCACGGCTCCAGTCGAGTGACGTATCAACTTCCTTGAGTTGTTCAAGCAACTCTGCGAGATACATGCGTTCTCCTTGTACCGTCTGAACACGCTCTACTTTCTCGGTTCTTGCTGTATCAACCGGAATAAGCTCAGCCCCCTTAAGCGAGCCATACGCTGTTGGGATGTAGCTTCTTGAGTATTGCCTGAATCCAGAATCTTCGGAGACTTCCTCAAATCCTTCTGTGAGTGCCCACAAGTACGCATCCATAACAGTGGCCGAAGGCGTGAAGAGCGGCTTCTCTTTCGTCAGGTACTTATTGTAGATTTTGAAAATATTAAACGGCCCCGTGTGATAGGCAGAGATCCCGGGGATTTCGTGGCCTACTGCATTGCTGTACCCTTTAATGATCGTGAATGATGCCTCCATGGTGAGGAGAGGGTGCCATTCTTCGCGTACTTCGACTGTTTCACCCTTGGGAGTGTGCAGGTCATAGGTATAGATGCCAAATCTACGGAGCATATACGGCATGATCTGGTATCGGCTCCGGGCCCCAACGGTAGACACCAGTTTGTCGTCATTGAAGGTTTCAACCGTACCTAATTCTGTAGAAAGCAGGCTGAGGTTTAACATTTGAGAGAGGCGGATTTCGTAAGAGATGTACGGCTCATCGCGTACCCGCGCTTCTTTCACCTGGTCCTGCCGGCCCCACTTGATCATAATGTCCTCCATAGGGACTCCACGCCGGCGATATTTGCCTATAAGCCGGCCGCTCATGGTGCCCCGCATCGCATCTATTTCAGCCCAGTCAGCTTTGCCCGTTTCAATATACGTCTGGCGCAGATCTTCCATGGTGTAGCGCTCAAGTAGCCCGCTGGTACGGCGATCAATTACGCGCACGGTAAAATTGTCGTCGTCAGCTTGCCGCGAAACGTAAATATTCAGTAAATCTCTAAAATCACTCAGGTGTTGATTGTCAACCGGATGGTCATCGAGCGAAAGAAACGTGGCTGCAGTGTATTCGCCATGTAAAACATCTGGGTGCGTGTCGAGATCTACAAAAGAAAACAGCGTAGATTCCTTTGGTGCAGGCGTAGGGTTTTCAGATAAAGGGGCTTCAGGTGCCTCGGCTGTTGAATGAATAACCTGGGCTACAATAGTCGACGCTTGTCCGGTGAAAACGAAGCCGGCAATTACAAGCACAGTAGCAAGCAGTACGATGGAAACCACCGAATTGTAGCTAATCTGCCGTATTCGCTGCCAGTTTTTAGATTGTATGGCTGATGATACTAATTGAGGCATAATTATAAGGGCTATAGAGATGAAGCTTTTTCCGGGCGTGAACTACGTGCACGTTCGATGAATTGCTTGAAGAGTGGTAGCATGGATTCGCCCAGGTTCTCAGGATGAAATTGGACGCCAATTACGGAGCCTGACTCATTCTCAATGGCTTCAGGCGTGCCGTCGGGTGCTACAGCGGTGATACGAAAGGCAGGCCCCACATCAGAAATGGCCTGTATATGCCTCGTATTGACCTGTATGGATTGTATTTGCAATGCATCGAATAACGCAGACGATCGATCTATTTCTATATCGTGCATTTTTGCTCCACGTTTAGCGCTATGTGTATGTGCATTTTCAACCTGGGCCTCTACATCGGCATAAATGGTCCCGCCAGCTCGGGCGTTTAAGAGTTGCATACCATAGCAAATGCCCAACATCGGCTTGTGCATTTGCTCAAAAGAATCCGCCATCAGGCCGTCAGAATGAACCCTTGTAGGGTCCGTATCAGAAATGTCTTCAGGGAGTGAACCAATGAGTCCCTGGGTGATGGCCGGGCCGCCGGTAATGATCAGGCCATCCAGGAGCTGTGCAAATTTCTCAGTTGCAGCCCGTGTTTCAAGCATCGGTACAATGATTGGTATGCCGCCGGCTGCTTCCACTGCCTGCACATACGCATGATGTAATCGCTGTTCACCGTCCTCAAAAGAGGTAGTTATGCCTATAAGGACATCCATTGCATGCTTGCTCAATTACTCTGGGCTGTAAAATGTTCAAAGTCACTTTCAATACTGATCGTGACCGAGATGCACCCGAAAGGTCTGCCACACTGGTGGTAGGCTTTTCCTATACAGATGCCTGGTTACCGGGAAAAGGGGAGGCACTTATCCAGATTGTCTAACCTTGCAATACTTTGGCCGAAGTTGATTGCCAGGTGTTTCATCAGGTATAGTTGTCAGCTATTGTTGCCAAGGATGATCAAAATCGTTTTCCCTGCTAAGAGTGGTCCCGTTAGCTTGCGTGCCAACAGGCGATAGTCCCCCTGTATATTAGTTAGCGAATTCTTACGCGTGACTTGTCACAAACCAGTCACAGAACCTTTCGCATTTACCTGCAATATGGTGGTGATTTTAACGAGGTAGACGGGCGAGGCAATATGGGGTAGTAAGCGGGAGCAGCTGGCGGTGTGTTATAACGGTAAAATCCCTTAATGCAGAGTAGATTAAGGGATTTTGGTACAATCCGATGTGCACAGAAAATTCATTGTGTACGCGCGATGAATTGTAGAATTTGCAAAAAGTTAAGGGTCGCTTTCGAAAGCGGGCCGTTACATTTTGTGATACTCTACTTACATTTCTGCCTACTTTTGCATAAGTCTAATTTACTATAGATTTAGCACCGATTTGAGCAGGTCTGCTGGATCTGCCATCCGAAGAAAAGGCACTAAAGGTAATCAGGCCTTCAAAAGGCACAGGCGCTGTATAGACAGGGTCGTCGGCAGTCGGAGCCCGGTCTTCGGTTGTGTAACGAATGGTGAGCCCTGGAAATGCAACGTTGGCTTCCACTTTATCGACTTGCAGCGTTACGCCGGGAGGGGGGATTCTGTAGCGCATATCAAAGAGGGCATCAAGGCGGGGGAGTTCTCGTTGGCCAAGCTGGTTTGCAAACACATTCCAGCCGGCTGTTTCTGCAGCCTGGCGCGCCGCCTTTGAATCAGACGAAAACCAATCAGGCGAAGCTGCCCAGGCCCGCTCTGCCAATCCCAATACTTTAGGGAAAAGCTGATACTCCAGCACTTCTGCTCCTTTGGCGCTCTCGCTCCACAATTGCCCTTGGATGCCCAGTATGTTCTGCCGGCCCTGCGCTGTAAGCCGTGGATAATCACGATAGGTGATTTCCGGGTCTATCCGTTGCCCAAACAGGCTTTCAGATGCATTCTGGTACAGGTTGAGTGGATTGAATGCAAACGCCTTTTTAGTATTGCTGAACCCGGCCCAGTAAAATCCAGTTTCATCGGGGTCTTTGTCGTAGGCAAAATCAAAATAGAGATTGGTCGCGTTGGAAATGACAATCTCATACCCGGCATTTGCCAGCTTGTAGGCATTGCCTTCAGCCCCCCAACCCCATACAGCATTCCATACATACGGGCGGAAATTGCTGGACACAAAGGCCGGATTCGGTTCTTTGGATGTTACCCCGTTTATCGTTTTTTCTGTAAAAGCGATTTCTTCCCAGCCGGCGAGTTTTAATCCTCTCTCATCTAATCGTTGATGCACTTCCGTAAGAAAGTGATCGTTGTACGCTTTGGTGTCGAGTTCAGCACAGGCCGGAGAGCCTTCCCAGACGCCATGCGGGACCTCGTCGTTGCCGATATGAAGCGTCTCCAGTTGCATGCCGGCCTCATCGTACATAGCAATCAGGTCGTCTGTGACATGCTCAATAAATGCATAGGTTGATGGCTGGCAAACATCAACCACATTGTCATTCCACAACTGCACAGATTGAAACGTAGAAGTGTCGTTGGGGTGGATGAGCCTGAATTCAGCGGCCTTCGGGTCATTGGCAGCAGCAAGCCGGGTGTACCGTGCTTCCATGGCTTTGATGGCTGCTCGTGCATGACCTGGAAGGTCAATTTCCGGAATTACTTCAATATGCCGTTCATGAGCAAATTGCAGGATCTCGATAAAGTCCTCGCGGCTGTAATGCCCGCTACCGTTTGAATGTTGCGGATAGGGGCCCGAGCCCAAAGAGGGATATAGATGATCAAGCTCATCCAGGGTATGCCCTCGCTTGCTCCCGATGTCGGTCAATTCAGGCAAGCCTTTGATGGCAAGCCGCCAGCCTTCATCATCAGTCAGGTGAAAATGGAATTTGTTCAGCTTATATAAAGCCATGATGTCTAGCACTTTCAGGATGCTTGCCTTTGTATGAAAGTTGCGAGATACATCTATGTGTAACCCGCGGTATTCAAATTTAGGCCGATCCTGAATGGTATAGGCGGGGAGCTGGATAGCGTCAGCCGGCTTTAGATTGGCATCGGGCGGGATCATCGACCGAAGCGATTGGATGCCGTAGAACACGCCGGCCGGATCAGCTCCGGCTATGGTTACACCTTGCTCAGGCGAAATCGAAAGATGGTATGCATCTTCCATATCCGCTTTTAGCTGAAGATGGATCGTTTGAGGATCAGGTGTAGCTTCCGTTGTAGCTTCCACCGCAATATCTGTGGCCAGCTTTGTTGTTAGCACACGCTCAAGAGCGGTCGCAAGAAAATCTGCTTCATTTTCCAATCCTGCTGCATATCGAATACGAGATGAACCATCAATCGACAGCATGCCAGATCCTTTGGTCCAGGAAGTGGGCGTGGGGATGACGGGAGGAAGTGTTGCTTTGTCGAGCAACGAGAGTGCAGCATTTTCTGCAAAGCGAGAAGCCGGCGTTGGGACTTGCACCTCGTCGCTTGCACTGCGCATGGTTTGTGCCGGCGTTTCGAATGATCCAACAGTGTATTCAGCGACTACCTTAGGGGGGCCATCATTGCCGGACTCATCCGTGTAGACCATATAAAATCCGGCCGGCGCATCTGATTTCTTTATCGCCCAGAAATTCGTGAGAAAAGGGATGATGATTTCTTCATTGCGACCCAGAGCAGGGAAGGATGCAGTAGGCTCCATCTTGAAAAAATCACCATTGATATGCGTAACCTGAACCGTTTCAGGCAACGACGACACATCAATCATGCGAATGAAATTGAAGTAGAGTATCCAGCCGGTATTGGTTAACGCTTCCGCACCAAGATTCTTGATGGTCAATTCAGAGGTGAAAGAGTTAGCCGTTTCCAGATGTGAGATAACTTGCCATTTAAGTGCAACGGGTGCAGGTTCAGGTAGGGGTTGATGGGCTATATCCGAATTTTGACAATGCATGGATAAAACGGCAAGTGAAATTAAGATCAGCCTTGAGATGGAATGTGTGTAGGGCATAGAGTGGGGTGGAAAAAGGTCTTTTTGGAATAAAAAGAATAAGCGACTGTGCATAATACGAATCATACGTGTTATTACATCAAACTTGTCCAACGACCCTGAAGAACAGGCCACTCATTCTCGGTACTTGGCAAGTGTTAGAATGGCCATTCTAAGTTAAGCTCCCCTCGAAGTTCTGCGGTAATAGTCGCGATGCATGCGCAAAAATGCAGATTTTTCAGACACCATTCAACCCCGTAATAGATTAACGAAGATGAAAAAACTATATACTTTCCTCATTGCCCTCGCCTTTGTCGCCGTTGGGTGTACCGATTCGGTTGTATCACCAGATACCGAAATTATTGAAGACGAATTGGCATTGACCACATTGCCTGCATCTGTACAGCATACAGCTTTGCAGAGTACTGCCAAGACGGGTTCAACAGCCATGGTACAGGTCATTCATAATTCGTCAGAAAAAGCAGCCAAATTTGTAGACGTGTATGTAAACGGCGCTTTGGCCATCGACAATTTCAAGTTTCGCACAGCCATTCCGTTTGTAGCGCTCCCAACAGATCTGGAAGTAGCCATTGCACCACGTAACAGCAAGAGCGTTCATGACGCCATTGCAACCTTCAACTTCGATCTGAAAGCCGGCGAGTACTATGTAGTAGTAGCGGCCGGGCTATTAAGCGCAGATCCAGGGTTCAATCTGTTTCCTTATGCGCCTGCTAAGAAAGAATCTGGCGATAGCGATACCGTTTCGCTACTTGCCTTCCACGGTTCAGCCAACGCGCCTACCGTTGACGTAGTAGCCCGTGGCGTTGCTACTTTGGTTGATGACTTCTCTTTCGGCGAATTCCAGGGATATGTAGATGTGCCGGCTAAAAAATACACGCTCGACGTAACGCTCGCTGACCAGAGTGCTACTGCCGCCTCTTTCAAAGCTGACTTGCGCCAGCTAGGCGGTGGAGCCGCTGTTGTTCTAGCAACTGGTTTGCTCGGAGAAAGACCTCCATTCGGCTTAATCGCCGCATTGCCTGATGGCACCGTTGTCCGCTTGCCCCAGATAAAGCATTAAGTTGCTGCAAGCAAGCCCTCCTCCTAAAAAGGCTTCTGGACGCGTGTCCAGAAGCCTTTTTTTTTGAGAAACTGTTGAGATTTGAGGATTTCTTTTGGTTAACGCGGCTTCCTTGAATCAGCCTTTAGCCGTGTAAATATGGCAGCAGTTTTTGGATCTTGGGTCAGTAGAGTATTAACGTTAGTTCGGGATAAGAAGTGCTCTAAAGGAATCGAAAAAGGCATTTGTAACGTCATCCTGAAGTCGAGGGATCCATAGAATTCATTGGGTCAATCAGACGTCTGTTTACCCGGCTCTATTCTTTTGTTAAAGAACGAGCAATACACGTTAAGTAATAGACTGTTGAACGAAAGGCAAACTTCTCCTGCCTGGAGACAAAGCTCGAAATGCAAATAGGTGATTTGCCCGTAATATCTGCCATACTATCCATTGTAGAATAACAAATGCCTACATAAGGTCAGTGCTGGGAAGTGGTCAGTTTGAATAACAATACCACGTGATTCCGCTATTTTATTTCTGGAAAAGATGTAATAGCTTTCTTAATAATCCCCATTCAAATTTTCTTTCGCTACGAGAAAAATCCATATCTGACCATTTGCCACATGCTAATCTGCGATGGGGCTACGAATGTTTTTTCGTAAACAAATTCGCTGAAAAGGTCAAGGTCTTCGAGTTTCCTCTTTGAAGATGTAGAACAGAAGTATTGGCAATAAATCTGACCGTTTAAATAGACTATCATTGGGGCTGAATAAGATGCCTTGTGAGGGTACTTGTTATTGGACGCGGTCAATCATTCAAATGACTCAGGCGAAAAAAGAAGCTCACGCTAAAAAATTGCAGCATAAAAAGTATCCGGAAATATTAGAGGATGATAACGACTTCCGCAGGTTTATCAGTGGTTGTGGTTTTTTCATCATCGCTATATTGTTTTCTGTCGGTGCATGGTATTTAATCATTTTCATGATCAACTTCTTTGCGAACTGATTTTTTCTTTAGTCGTGTTGGGGATGCTGCCGGGAGGATGGCGAGAAGGCATTAAATCATTTTGCAACAAAAGAAGGCTGAAAAAACAGGCCAGTAAAAATATCTCTTCCCGGACTGCTTCCGGAAATAACCCTTTTGTGCATCAGACATCTACTTACTGCCCTTCAGCCCATGCCATGCCATCGGGATTATTGAGTCCTGGTATTTCTCCCACAACAGATAAGGTCTTTAGATCAATAACAGCCACCTTGTTTGCTGTACTGACTGCAACGAATACGCGGGTCCCGTCTGGAGTCATCAGAATGCCTTCGGATCCTCCGCCTACCTCGATTTGCTTTACTTCCTTGCGGGTAACTGCATCCAGGACGAGCACTTTTGTACCGCGTAATTCGGCTACAAAAACGTATCGACCATCCAGTGTGAATTTCAGTCGATTTGAAAAGGTGGTGGGTAACTTGATCTTCTCTATCTCTTTTTTGGAAGCAATATCGATGACCGAAATCGTGCGATCATTTACATTGTTTACCCACAATTCGCTACCATCGGGTGATACATCCAGTCCTTCTGCCCGGGGTCCCGTTGGTATCAAGGTGATGACCCAATCCGACGTTGTCCCGTCTGTATTTACAGGCTTTTCCAAAATTGCTGCTGCACCATTCGATGTGCTGGTAGCAAAAATCTTGTTGTCATGTTTGTCGGATAATGATATCATGTGCGTTCGGGCTATGCCGGTACCCATAATCCAATCGATCTTTTTTGAGATGGGGTCATAACTGCCCATCGTTCGCGCCGGCTCGTTAGCGAAGTAGAGCTTGCCTTGCGCCATAACGAGACCGTGTATTGCGCCAATGGGCGACAAATCGATGCCCTCTACCAGTTTCTGTGCCGCGATATCAATCACGGTGATTTCATTTGCGCGAGAATTGGAGATGTATGCGTATTCGCCATCGGTTGCCACTTCATGGGGGTTGGGATTGGCCGGCACATGCGCGATGATTTGCAAGGTAGCAGGATCAACAATCGCCAACGCAGCCCCACTTTTTTCCCCAACCAATAAAGCTGGATTGGGTGTTGGCTGGGCGTAAGATATCTGAAAGCTTAAAACAAGATGGAGAATCAATACCGAATAGAAAATACGCATCCGTTTATGGCATCTATGGTGAGGGGGGGCGGGTTTAGCGTGTTTTTTTGATATTTATGCAGTTTTGCATGGCCCTTTTGTTAGGCTCAAGGTGGCAAGGAAAGATGGTCCATGCCAAACTCGCGAAAGTGCAAGGTTAACATAAAAGAACATTGAACCTTGAACACTAAACCCGGAACGCGTCGCCGATAATGCAACCGCATTATCGGCGACGCTATTTAATGCTGCTTCCTTTCGCCGGCCTGGAAAAACGGTGGCCGACGGAATTTGACATCAGTAGCGTCGTTGGATTCGAAGATGTCGAACATTTCTGTGCGCATTGATCGTACCTGCTCCTGCAAGGCCGGCACTGCAATCAGGTTGTGCATCTCCTTGGGATCTGTCTGTAGATCGTAGAGCTCATTCTTGTCCCAAACGCCGTGGTAATAGATGTACTTGTAGCGATCACCCCGGATGGCGTACGTTGTGGGGGTATGCGGGAATGCGTGCTCCCAGAAGTACTGGTATACAAACGTGCTGCGCCAGTTGTCTGCTTCGCCTTGGGCGAGAATGGGTAAGAAGGAAAGGCCATCTACGGTATGGTCGTCGGGCATGCTGCCGTCTGCTATATCGAGGAAAGTAGGGGCCAGATCAATATTGAGGATGTTTTCGTCGATGGTGGAGCCGGCATCAATGAATCCTGGTGCCCATGCAATCATAGGGACACGCATCGACTCTTCATAGGCCTGTCTCTTGTCGATTAATCCATGTTCGCCCAGCATAAACCCGTTATCGCCCATATAAATGACCAGGGTGTTGTCAGCCAGGTCGTTTGCTTCCAGGTAATCGAGAACGCGCGTGATGCTTTCATCAACGCCCATCAGCGTCTCGCTGTAATCTGTGATAATCTCGTCCAGATTCTGGGGATGATCTTCGCGGTTGTGGTACATGTAGTCGACACCGTGCCAACTGTAGCGCTGGGCCTGTACCCAGTCTGGTTTGCCTTCGTAATTTTGTTCGATGTCTTTCATTGATGCCGGCTTGGCGAGTTCAGATTCTCCATATTTGCCGGCGTGGCGTTCTGCAGGGTAGAATTCAGCATGGACTGCTTTGTGCGAAAGGTACACGAAGAACGGCTGATCTTTATCACGTTCTTTATCAAGCCAATCGATGGTGTAGTCGGTGAGCAGATCAGATGTATACCCTTCTACTTTCCGGCGCTCTCCGTCGAAGTTTAGCGTAGGGTTGTTGTACACGCCTTGTCCCCTGAAGCTAACCCATCGGTTGAAGCCTGGCTTCGGGTTGTCTGTCGCCTCTCCGATGTGCCATTTACCGAAGAATGCGGTTTGGTAGCCGGCATCTTGCATCTGTTCTGGAAACAGGGTTGTACCTGGTTTCAGCGGGTTGGAATTATCGATGGCCTCGTGACGGAAAGAGTATTGCCCCGTCAGGATGGAAGCACGGCTCGGTGAGCACAGCGAGGTGGTCACAAAAGCATTCGCCAAATGCGCACCTTCTGTAGCCATACGGTCCATACCTGGTGTTTTCAAAAAGTCAGGACTATTCGGGTGGAAGTCCATATAGTCATACCGATGATCATCGCTGAGAATAAAAACGATGTTCTTTGGCTGCTGGGCGAATACGTTGGAGACGCTAAGTACGCCCCAAAATAGTACGAATAGAGTGGCTCGTGTAATCTTCATCCTTTGCGTGTGGCTTTAATTGTTGCAGTTCGCGTTGCCAGAAGCCCATTGTTCAAGATGGTGGTCTCGAATTGGTCAAAGTGGTGTGGCCGGCTTCGCGGTCTCCTTGACCAGTAAGATGAAGAAATTAGCGGTGGATTTCAATGGATAGTATAGGGATAGTGGTTAGTCTTTAGTTATAAGTGGTTAGTTCACGAACCTAAACCGATAGGTAAACACCACCGACACAAAGCACAAAACAGACTATTTTACTAACCACTAACCACTAACCACTAACCACTAACCACTAACCACTAACCACTAATAATCCGCCCCCGTCAAGCTATTGAGTACGGACGATTGCCAGGTGCGAAGCTCTATCTGCATCGCCTCTACGATATCTGGTTTGTTGTCAGCGATATTATTCTCTTCGGCAGGGTCAGCGCGAAGATCATACAATTCCACGATAGGATTGGCCTTTTCGACGATTACCAGCTTATAGCGATTGCCTAACATCACGCGGTCGCCGAGGTAATCGGAGGGGGAGACCTCTGGGTGATGGAAATTGCGGAAATTCCGCGTTGCAATGCCATTCATGAGCTTAACCAGTGGCATGGTACCTTGCTGCCATTCAGGTTCGATCCAGGGTTTTAATTCCATATCGGCGTAGCTTCCTGTATCAAATTTCCAGAAGAACACAGGGGCAGGGCGATCATCGAATTCACCGTCAATGAGCGGGACGAGATCGATCCCGTCAATGGGGCGATCATTGGGAATGGATGTCTGAGTGAGTGCAGCCAGTGTTGGGAGAATGTCGCTGGTGACTGTATTGGTTTTGCTGATTCTTGGAGATGGGATACGCGCCGGCCACTCAATAACAGCCGGCACGCGGGTACCTCCTTCATACACGTCTCCTTTCATACCGCGCAGGGGCGAGGCGAGTACGCCGCTGGAAGGTGTTCCATTGTCGCCACAATACCATACGATGGTGTTATCTCGCAATCCTTCGTTTTGCAAGAACACTCGCAGTTTGCCAATGGCTCGATCCATCGCCGTGATTTCTGCATACCGCTCTCTCAAAACAGCGCCGAGTGGACGTTTTACTCTTAAGCCTGTTTCGTTTGATGTTAGTCTGACGGAGTCTCGATCGGCGTATTTTTCCGGTAGATCATCGTAAAGGGCCAGGTCGTCTGGTAACCCACTGTAGGGTTCATGGGGGGATCCAAACCAGACAACTGCGAGAAAAGGTTTATCCTGCGTTTTTGCCTCTTGAATGAAGTGCATGGTTTCATCGACAACTACAGATGAGCTTTCGCCGGGGAAGACCTTTGGAGGGGCACCGTTGACTGACAGTGGGGGATCTAGTTCGAAGAAGTTGTCATGTGACACCCAGGTATCGAATCCCATAGCACCTGGGTTGGTGGGAGAGCCGGCTTTGACGGTGCCCACGTGCCATTTTCCAAAATGCCCCCGCAAGTAGCCGGCTTTTTCCATCAAATGACCGATGGTTATTTCTTCCGGGCGCAAGGAATAACCCGGAGTGAACGTGCCGTAACGGTTTGGATGACGCCCTGTCAATACGCTGCCGCGCGTTGGAGAGCAAGAGGGGTGAGCGGAATAAAAATGATCGAGCCGCAAACCTGTAGCGGCCATTTCGTCGAGTACAGGCGTTTTTAAATGAGGGTGTCCGTTATAACCTGTCTCTTCCCACCCATGGTCGTCGCCCATGATCAGAATAATATTGGGGGGCGTGTATTCAACTGCCGTCTGGCACGCCACCATTGGGCACAACAGAACAATGGCTAAGAGGATGATGGAAAGGGTGGGTTTGCTCATGGAGCGGATTGTTAATTTATCAGTTATGCCCCTAATTGTAGTCACGATCTAAGTATAAGCACAAGTATTTTATCGTGTCATGCTGAGCAAAGCGAAGTATCTTTGCGAACCTGAATTGAATAAGAATTTCCTGAATCTTGCGTTTCAAGCAGATTCACAATCAAGTTGACAACGTTTGCTCCTTTTGATTTCAGAATATCGATCAAGGATTGTTGATTTGTTAGCTTTATTAGCGCTTATAAAACCAGCGAAAATACTTCTGAAATCAGGTGCAAAAAATAAACGCAATTACTTCGCTATTACGACAACGAGTCACTCTCCAGCAGTACGTTATCTTTCCCGAAGATCTTGTTGATGCCTTTCATGAGGTCTGGTGTTGGCTCAACTACGTACTTGCGGCTGTGGATACGCTGCGTACCTCCAGGTATATCAGGGGCTGTTACGTCAAAGTAGAGTTTACAAGTCCCTCTGTTTTCATCACACAAGTCGCGAAATTCCTGGATCTCGCTCACGTCCATTTTCTCTACATCAACCCGTAGCACGATCCCTTTGATGAGTTCGCGTACTTTCCACATGGGCATGATTTCTACGACCTTGATTTTTACGCCACCGCCGCGGACGTCTGTATTTCCTTTTACAAAGATAATTTCGTCCAGCTTCAGATATTGCTGATACCGATCATATTCGCTCGAAAAGCAGATAATCTCTCCCTGGCCAGTAAAGTCTTCGATGGATGCAAAAACAATGGGTTTTCCTGTGCGGGTGGTACGCTGCTGGATTTCCGTAATGATGCCGCAAAAACGATGCACAGGCCCTTGCTCACGTTTGTACCCAAAACTGCCATCGCCTCCCGAATTTGCACCGGATTGCTCAACCGACTTGGAGATGCCTTCGATATCGCCAAGGCTGGCTGAAGCAAAGGCGCGCGCTTCGGCAGCGTATTGCTCCAGGGGATGGCCCGACACGTAAAAGCCGAGTAAATCCCTTTCGTTCTTTAGTTTTTTTGATGTTGGCCACGGTTCAACCATCGGAAGGTTGGGCTCAGCCTGAAACCCGCCGCTCATGGCATCTCCGAACAGAGAGCTTTGGCCGGCTGCTTCATCAGCCTGTATTTTTTGCGCATAACGTACGGCATGGCCTACCGATTCAAACAGCTGTGCACGATGTCCTTCGAGTTCATCCATTGCACCCGAGGAAGCCAGGCATTCGAGTGCTTTCTTGCCTACGTTTCGCAGATCCAGCTGCTTCACCATGCTAAAGAGCGTGGAAAAACGACCTTTATTTGCACGCGTTTCAATGATTGATTCAATGGCAGACAGGCCGGCGCCTTTGATCGCACCCATGCCCATCCGGATTTTCCCATCTTCTACATTAAAATGAGCCTGGCTTGTATTGATGGAAGGAGGGAGAACCGGTATGTCGAGCCGGCGTGCTTCTTCAAGGATAATCGCCAGCTTCTTATTATCACCCATCTCGTTCGTCATCGCGGCTGCCATGTACTCGGGCGGGTAATTTGCTTTGAGGTACGCCGTGTGATAAGCGACAAGCGAGTAGGCAGCAGAGTGGCTTTTGTTAAAACCATAGCCGGCAAACTTGGCCATCATGTCAAAGACTTCGTTGGCCTTCTTCGCTTCGACCTCTTTTTGTCCAGCACCCTCTACAAAGATTAGGCGCTGTTTATCCATTTCCGACTGCTTCTTTTTACCCATCGCACGGCGCAGAATGTCGGCCTGTCCAAGCGAATAGCCGGCCATTTCCTGTGCCATCTGCATCACCTGTTCCTGGTAGATCGGAATACCATAGGTAGGTTCGAGAATACCAGCCAGCAGTTCGTGCGGGTAAATAACATCTTCGCGGCCGTGTTTCCGATCTACATAATTTGGAATAAGGTCCATCGGACCCGGACGGTAGAGCGCGTTCATCGCGATCAAGTCGTTGATGCTCGTTGGTTGCAGTTTTCGCATCCACTCGCGCATGCCTTCCGACTCAAACTGGAAGACGGCTACGGTATCACCTCTTTGAAACAGCTCAAACGTTTTCTCGTCGTCCAGCGGCAATGTATCTACATCAATCTCAATATTACGATTGACTTTTATGAGATCCACCGCGTCATCAATAATGGTGAGTGTTTTTAGACCGAGGAAGTCCATTTTAAGGAGGCCAAATTCCTCCACCCACTTGCCGTCGTACTGGGTTGTTACAACTTCATCGCCCTTGCTTTTTGCAACAGCAATGGGGACATAATTGCTCACGTCACCCGGTGCAATGATAACGCCGGCGGCATGTACTCCAGTGTGCCGGGCAGATCCTTCAAGTACCTGTGCATAGTGCATCAGGTTACGAATTTGCGGGTTTGGGTCCTTTTGAAGCTTCTTGAACTCAGGCACCGTGTTGAACGCAAGGTCGAGGTCAACTTTGGGGCCTTCGGGAATGAGCTTGGCAATCCGATCAGCTTCCGATAGTGGAACGCCCAGTACGCGAGACACATCTCGAATAACCGAGCGCGCGCCCATGGTCCCAAAGGTGATGATCTGGCAAACATTCTGCCGGCCATATTTCTGGACCACGTAATCGATTACTTTACCCCGGCCGCGGTCATCGAAGTCGATGTCAATATCAGGCATTGACACGCGTTCAGGATTCAGGAAACGTTCAAAAAGCAGGTCGTATTCGAGCGGGTCGATGTTGGTGATACCGAGGCAAAAAGCAACGGCACTACCAGCAGCCGAACCACGTCCCGGGCCAACGCTGACACCCAGGTCTCGCGCAGCGGTTGTAAAGTCCTGCACGATAAGGAAGTAGCCGGCGTAGCCCATCTCCTTGATGATGCCCAACTCATGGTTCAGGCGCTCAACAACGGTTTGGGTGACTTCGCGGTATCTTGTTTGGGCGCGCTCAAACACCATGTGTTTCAGGTACGCATCCATGTCATTATTAAACGACTCAGGGATGGGGTAATGCGGCATCAGCAGCGTACCCATCTGGAGTTCAAAACGACATTTATCGACGATCTCCCGCGTTGTGTCGAGAATGGTATCCCGCACTTTAGCGTCGAGCATGCTGAAAGAGGACTGCATTTCCTCTGTGCTCTTCAGAAAGAACTGATCGTTTTCAAAACGCATCCTGTTCGGATCGTTCAGGTCTTTGCCGGTTTGGAGGCAAAGCAGTACGTCCTGAGCAGCCGCATCATCTTTTTCTACATAGTGAACGTCGTTGGTGGCAATAACCTTGACGTTATATTCAGAGGCCCATCTGAACAGCACTTCATTACATTTTTTCTGGTCATCAATGCCATGGTCCTGGATTTCGATGTAGTAGTCATCGCCAAAAACATCGAGGTACCAGCTGAACACTTTGCGGGCCTGATCTTCACCGTTTTTGAGTATGTTTTGCAGCACTTCACCCTGCAAGCAGCAGGTTGTAGCAATAAGGCCTTCGCTGTGCTCTTTGAGCCGCTCCTTGTCTAGGCGGGGCTTGTAGTAGAATCCATCGGAATAAGAAAGGGAAGAGAGCTTGATGAGGTTGCGATAGCCGGCTTCATTTTTGGCAAGCAATACCTGATGGTAGCGGGTGCGGTCTGATTTGTCGCTCATGCCACTGGGCGTCAGATAAAACTCACAGCCAATGATTGGTTGGACGCCGGCTTTTTGTGCAGAAGTATAAAACTCAGGGACGCCAAAAAGATTACCATGATCCGTTATTGCAAGCGCTTTTTGTTCAAGTTCGCTGGCTTTTTTAACCAGCTTTTTAATACGGGCAGCTCCATCGAGGAGCGAGTACTGGGTGTGGCAATGAAGATGGCTAAAATCACACGCTGGCATTACGAACTACGTGGTTTCAAAAGTGGATGCATGAAGACTGGCACGTGCAGATACGCGTGCCAAAAGACTGAAATGAACGGGTCTTGACAGGAAGATCAAAAGCCGCTTACAATCAAAGCACTATCGCGGTAATTTGTTGCGCACAAAGAAAGATTGCACACCAATTACACATATACCTGTTTAGAAAGGAAAGGAAAAAAGAGACATGGATCAATGGCTGTGGATAATTGGTGGATGGATTGTTACATGCCGGCCCAATATTGACCTGTTGCCTAAATCAATACAGCCTTAAAACAGGAAAAATTGATATGTATCTGGAACTGTCTGATTGTAATGACGTGTCAATGAAGCTCTATTTGAGCGATCACGAGGCATCTGGGCTTCTCATCTCCCGGTTAAATTCTATGTTTAGCCTTTCTCAAAACGATGATAGCCTCTCCTCATATCTGATTATTGGATTCATCTCAGAGAGTTTATAAAATGAGCAAATTTAATGAGCTTACAGCCTTCGTAGAAGGGCTTGAAAAAGATTTCACGCAGTTCTATGAAAAAGGTAACAAGGCTGCTGGTACACGGATTCGTAAAGCCATGCAGGATCTCAAACAACACGCACAGGATATTCGTGTAGAAGTCCAGGAAAAGAAAAAAGGATAACTTCTACATACATGTATTCGTTAGAGGGGCTATGCCGACTGGTATAGCCCTTTTTATTTATACGAACTACGTCTCAGCCCACAAAAGGGCTAATATGCAAGGATTGTAATGCTCCAGGCAAATATGCGCACATTCTTGAACAGCAGGGGAGTCATCATCGCAGCAATAGTGTACGCGCTGGCTGCCGGCGCGCTGTGGCTTGTCCCGCTGTTTAATGTGCTTCACGTAGAATCGTCAGCCGTTATTGCCGGAATTTCATTTTTTGTCGCCGGCTTGTGTTCAATCAGGCTTTTTAAATCGCATCTGCCCTTCCTTCCTGTCCTGAGTGGTCAACTCCTGTTGTTACTGGTGCCGTGGTTTTTTCTTACCCTTTCTATATTGTGGCAACCCAATTGTAGCTATGGGCAGGGGCTTCTTTTTTATCTGATTTTTACTGTGCCCACGGTTTGTCTCTCGGTTGCTTTTGCTTATCTGGTTGCTGCTTCGAAAATAACCAGGAAAAAGACGCTGTTCATTGTGGTGGGACTGGGAGTGGCGCTTGGAGGCGTAATTTTTGATTTAGGCTTTCATTCTCAATTCTTTACGTACAGCCATGTTTTTGGCGGTGTGCTTGGGCCTATTTATGATGAGGAGCTGTTCATCAGAGGGGGCCTGCTTGCGTTCAGAGGACGAACCTTGTTATTGGCGCTGTTATGCTGGATGTGTGCAGAAAGCATGCTTTCTGGAGTCAGGGTTGATTTACGGATGAAAAAAGGAATTTTTAGCGCCGGCATCTTCATCGTAGCCAGCTTGATTGTCCTTTCTTTTATCTTTTCTGCCGCTCTGCGCATCAATACGCCGGCGTGGTTTATCAAAGAGCACCTCGGAGGCCACGTTGCAACGGATCACTTTGATCTTTATTTCGACGAGAGCAGCATGGATTCCAGCGCGGTGGCCCAACTGGTTGATGAGCACGAGTACCGATACCAGTTCATCCATCAAAAGCTTGGGATAGATGTTACACAGCGAATCCAGAGTTTTATTTATCCGGATGCTGAGACCAAAGATTGGTTAACCGGCTCCAGAAATACTAGCGTCGCACCCGTGTGGTTGGCTGAGCCGCAGATGCATATGCTTATTGAGGTATTTGATCGGGTATTCCCTCACGAGCTTGGGCATGTTTTTTCCAGAGAGTTTGGCCTTCCGATAATCAATGCGTCTTTGTCTGTTGGTCTGGTTGAAGGGCTCGCAGAGTCCCTGGAGCCGGCGGGGGGGAGGCCTTCTGCCCATGAGCAGGTATTGACGGCAGTATCCCTTGCAACACCAGCCACTGAGTCTGTCGACCTTGTTAAGGGCATCGGCCTTGCTTCCCGGCTTTCGCCTTTGGGGTTCTGGACGGGCCGGGGGGCGGTCTCTTATACAACTATGGGATCCTTTGTGGATTTTTTAGCAGAAACCTATGGATATGAACGGTTCATGCAGGCGTATGCGCGCAGCAACTTTGAAGATGTATTTGGTAAATCTGTAGAAGAACTTGAAGCGGAATGGGCAGATCACTTAATGGGTTTGTCGCACGTTGACCGATCAGCGCACGCCTATGTTACGCGTCGTTTCTCTATTCCCTCTCTATTCGAAAAACGTTGTCCGCATTACATCCCGCAGCATGAGCGTGATTTTCGCGCCGGCGCTACAGTCTTGGCTGAAGGAGATACGCTCGGTGCTTTAACACTTTTTGAAAAATCTTTAGATGAAGTGCCTACCTTTGAAGCTGCTCTGTCTGCCTGGGCTGCTATCAAGACGGCTGGCGGGGCTCCAGAGGAAGTTATATCCACCATGCGGGCCACTTACATTAATCCTGCTGATTCACTCCGCCCACAAGCATCTGCCGGCATCTGGGTGCAGTATGGAGACGCACTGGCGCTGAGGGGCGATTCCAGTGCTGCCTACGCCGCTTTTGACAGTGCACTGGTCAGATTGCCACTATATGCATACCAGCAACGCGGGCTGGTTGCATTGCGCAGGGCGCTCGCCGGCGCCTGGGAAGTGCAAAAGCTCAATAGATCTTCCCGCTCCACGGACGATAAAATTGACGGTTTAAATCTGCTGGAAGATGCCAGCCCCTATGTACCTCTCCTGCAGGCAATTCTCTTGGCAATCGACGGTACACACGCTGAGGCGCTTGTTTACCTCGATCAATACACGCAGATTGCAGATTCATCGGATGATGAAGCGATCAATCTTTTTAGCCGCATCCTGCACATGCAACTCCAATACGGTTTGGGGCAATTGGATGCCGCATTAGAAGAAGCACGTCTACTCGAACACCATTTTCTTAGCCTTGGGGCGTTTAATTCTGCCAAACAATACGCCGACTTTGCGAACAAGATGAGTTATATTATTTCGCAGAGAGTAGATTGAACTGAAATTCTACCAGCGAATACATTGCTGTGGAATTTCCAAGGAAATAAAGAAGGGGTACGGAATAAGTCTCTGTGCTTTCGTTTGTACCTCATCCTGCTGTCTTAGCTTGTCAGTAACGCTACATTCAGGCATTTTTTAGACGATTGCGCTTCGTAAAGATACTTCGCTTTGCTCAGTATGACATGACTAAATACTTGTGCTTGTACTTTGTCCGCGAAATAACTGAAGCATCGTCTTTGCATTGTACGAAGCGTACGATGGGTACAAAGCGTACGATGGGTACAAAGCGTACGAATTAACTGAAGCGAGACGTATTTCGTACCCATCGTACGCTCATACGCTTCGTACCCTGAAAATCTGATACTCCATTTATTTCCCTGACAGAGTACTAGTACTCTGTCAGCAAAGTAAATAGAGTTTGCTTCTTTTGATTTCAGAATATCGATCAAGGATTTTT
>JBGCEN010000092.1:0-15519 GCA_045106435.1 Rhodothermales bacterium | reverse complement strand
CCCGCCGAGATATTTGCCAACGATTTGTCGATTCGCTTCCAGTTGGAATCGGTAGACCGCACCATCAACATTCTGACGGATACGGTACTGGCTGCCCCCGGAGAAGAGATTATCTTGATCATACCGAATGAGCGTTAGGGCATCTTTGATGTGTTCCGGGTTTAGGGTTCAAGGTTTAGGGTTTTTTGGGTATGGGCATCTGTGCTTTGGACCGAAAAAATACTGCTACGCCCCCTATCCTCTCAACCCTCTTCCCCCACACCACCCAACCTACCATGCAGCCTTTCTCCAGACGCACCTTCCTCTCCCTCACCGGCTCCTTGGTGCTTTTGCGCAATACGAGCCTGGCCTTACCTGCTGAGCCTGTTTTGCAGATGGGTGTGATCGCGGACCTTCACCATGGACTTGCAACGGATGCCATGACGCGGCTTGAACGATTCATGTATGCCGTGGATAAGCAGAAGCCAGACTGTCTTCTGCAACTGGGCGACTTCAACTTTGGAAAACCGGACTCAGATGAATGTATGCAACTTTGGCGGCAGTTTCAGGGCCCCAAATTCCATGTCTTGGGCAATCACGACATGGATTTTTATTCTAAAGCGCACATGATGGACTATTGGCGCATGCCTGCTCCGTACTACTCGTTTGATCTGGAAGGCTTTCATTTCATCATCCTCGATCGCAATTCGATCAAAACGGACGATGGGTATATACCGTATGAAAAGGCCAATTTCTATGTAGACGCTGCTACAAGAGGCTTTGCCGAGCCGGCGCAACTGGAATGGCTCAAAGCCGACCTTGAAGCAACTCAATTACCCACTGTCGTCTTTGTACACCAGGGATTGGCAATGGACGACCTTGAGCAGGATGAGCGTATTTCGGCGGATCCGATTGAGGCCATACTCGCACAAGCCCGCGATGCAAAGGGACAAACGAAAGTCGTTGCCTGTTTTTGCGGTCATCATCACCTGGATCGCTATATCAAAAAAGACGGCATCCACTACGTTTGGCTTAACAGCGCATCTTACTACTGGGTTGGCGATGCTTATGGGCGCATGGCTTATTACGAAGACGCTTTGTTCAGCTTCCTTTCATTTTACGCAGATGGATCCATCACACTGGAAGGCCGGTCAACTGAATGGACAGCCCCCTCTCCCGCTGCTTTGCAATTTCCCGATGCTAAAAAACTTAACACGTTCATTTCAGACAGACAGCTTTTTTAGTCCGCAGATGGAACAGGAGCGCAGTGATATTATATAGTACGGACATTAAAACAGCTTGAATACCACATCATGATGTATGTAAAACTGGTCCTCAAGTCCCTCCCTTTTCTACTCTTTTTCTGTATATCAACCCAAGTGCTTCACGGGCAATCGACTGTTCGTATCAATGAATTTATGGCCTCGAACACGGGTACCATAAACGATCCGGATTTCAATGAGTCGGCAGATTGGATAGAATTATTTAACGCCGGCCCTTCTACGATTGACTTGAGCGGGTATTTCTTAACGGACGACCTTACCAACGCAAGCAAATGGTCCATCCCGAATGGCACATCTTTACCATCGGGGGCCTACCTGCTTATCTGGGCGGATGGGGAAAACACGGGACTCCATACAAACTTTAAGCTGTCCAGCGCCGGAGAAGAAATTGGACTGTTTGATGCTGCAGGGACTCCAGTAGATGCCGTGATCTTCAAAGAACAAACCGCCAATATTTCTTTTGGTCTTTTGAATAACAATGCCAGCGTTTGGCGCTACCTCGAATCTCCTACACCGGGAGCCGTAAATGATGCAAACGGATTTCTTGGATTTACCCAGCCGGTTTCTTTTTCATCTGCCGGCGGTTTTTACTCAGGTGCCCTGAGTGTCACACTTTCCACCACGGATCCGGCTGGCACCATACGCTATACGCTGGATGGTGCTGCACCTACAGAATTATCATCTGCTTACACCGGAGCGCTTACCATCAATGAAACCCAGGTTGTACGAGCGACCGTTTTTCGGGCCGGCTACCTCACCAGTCCCATCGTTTCGCAGACCTACCTTGTCAACGAAAACACCGAACTTCCGGTCGTCTCCATAGCCCTTGATCCCGATCATCTTTGGAGTGATGAAAAAGGCATGTATGTCGCCGGCACAAATGGCATCACAGGGAATTGTGAAGCCGAGCCACGCAATTGGAATCAAGACTGGGAATATGCAGCCAGCATGGAATTCTTTGAAACGGATCAGACCCCCACGATCAATCAGGTCGTAGGTCTTCGGATTTTTGGCGGTTGTAGCCGGCTATATGATCAAAAGTCTCTGTCTGTTCATGCGAGGAATCGATATGGCAAAGGAAAGATCAAGCACAAGTTTTTCCAGGGCGATGAACCGGATGAATTTGATAGCCTGACGCTAAGAAATTCCGGACAAGACTGGTTCAGGACCATGATGCGCGATGGCATGATCCAATCTGTCATATCAAAAGGCATTGAAATAGATAATCTTGCTTATCGGCCGGCGATCCTCTTCTTGAATGGCGAATATTTTGGCATCCAAAATATTCGGGAGAAAATGAATGCCGACTATATAAAAAACAAGCACGGTTATGAAGAAGATGAGATAGACTTCCTTGAATTTGATGGCTTTGTCCTGCGCGGCGACAACAATCATTATAACGCGATGATCAACTTTGTCTCGTCGAATGATATGTCATCTAATCAGAACTTGGCGTTTGTAAGCACACTGATGGATATCGATCATTATTTAGATTATGTATCCGCCGAAATTTACATTGCCAATGCTGACTGGCCCAGCGGAAACAACAAGTTTTGGCGTCCGAAGACCAGCAATGGCAAGTGGCGTTGGATGCTTTTTGATACAGACCTGAGCTTTGGTGGAAACGCCGAAGGGAAGTTTTTCTCGAACACCGTAGTACAAGCGACAGAACCCAATGGACCGGTCTGGCCCAATCCCCCCTGGTCTACGCTACTGTTCAGAAGTCTGTTGGAGAATCAACAATTTCAGCATCAGTTTATTCAGCGAATAGCGAGTCATACGAACATCACATTCGACTCTACCTACGTTCATCATGTGATCGACAGTCTGCAAACCCAAATTGCTTCAGAAATCCCTCGTCACAAAGAGCGATGGACGGAATCTATTGGATTTAATACACCGTGGCCGGTTCACCTTGAACGGCTTATAGAATTTCCAGTTGAGCGTCCAGCTCACCTGCGCACGCACCTCATGGATCATTTTAACCTCAGCGGCCTGGCTACCTTGCAAATCCAAACCAATATGCCAGAGGGGGGCAAAGTTTTCGTGAGCGATGTAGCGTTGCGAAGCGCAGATTTCTCAGGAGAATATTTCCAACAAATACCTATAGAGCTGCGAGCAGAGGCTTTGCCGGGATACAAATTCGCTGGCTGGGAAGGCGGATTGGTCTCCAATGCCGACTCCGTTGAAATCCAGATATCTTCCTTAACAAACATCACGGCCAATTTCGATCTGGCTGAGCCTGTAGATATTGAGCCGCTGGATTCTTCTTATCGATTTGCGCTCAAGCAGAATTACCCCAACCCCGTTTCGTCTCTCACGACGATTCCATATGAAGTGGCTAACAGCGTGCAGGTATCGCTCAAGGTGTACGATTTGCTCGGGCGAGAAGTCCAGACCCTGTTAAACAAACAGGTGCCGGCTGGTCAGCATCAACTTCAACTAAACGCGAGTGGGCTTGCTGCCGGTGTATACATCTATGAATTGAGCGCCGGCGCGTTTACTGATCGCAAAAAATTTATTGTTACCCGGTAGGTTCGCATTATTCTGTATTCGAGACTTTATCCGAAATGGGCAAAGTCGAACAAAAGCCATAATCACCTCGAACCTTCACTAAATAAGCGGAACTAACAATAGAAGTAACGCTTTGGATGGACCGTACTACTTACATCCTCAGCAAGCATTCACCCCTGTGTGCTTGCTATTTGTATAGCTGGTAAAAAAGTAGTGCATGTTTTTTATGACGTTGGATAGGCTCGAAGAAGTATAAGGAAATCCTTGTAGATTGGTGCTGTGGCCTGCACACACAAGATCTAGCAACCGAGCCCTATCGCGCATAACCTTTCGTACCTGGCCGCCTAACTCTTGAACGCTGATTGACGTAGATGATTTCTCTGCAATTGCTGTTTTTTGTGATTGGCTTGGTCGTGCTTTATTTCGGTGCGGAGTGGTTGGTGAAGGGTGCTGCCAGTCTGGCCATTCGCTATGGAATCCGCCCGATGATCGTCGGCATTACGATTGTGGCGCTGGCTACTTCGATGCCTGAGTTTGTCGTGAACTTCGTCGCAGCCCTTTCTGGTGAAGACAATCTGGCCCTTGGCAACATTGTTGGATCCAACATTTGCAATATCGCCCTTATCCTCGGTATCAGTGCCCTTGTTGTACCGTTAACCGTCGCCCCAAGCACGCTGCGCAAAGAATACCCGATTATGCTGTCCGTTATGGTTGGGTTCTATGTCATGTCGCTTGACGGGACCATTAGCCAAATTGACGGAGCCATCCTGCTTTTTTGTCTTGCAGCCTTTTTTATCTTTGTCATTGTAGACGCCAAGCGGCAACCAAAACCCGTCCCCCCCGAAACGCAAGAGGATTCTGAAGGCTCAATTACAACCACAATGCAGGTGCTATTCATTGTCGGTGGTATGGTCGGTCTTTCTGTCGGCGCCCGCATTATGGTCGACGCCGCGGTAAACATAGCTGAAAGCCTCGCCATCTCCCCAATCATTGTTGGCCTTACCGTTGTTGCCATTGGCACAAGCTTGCCAGAGCTCGCTGCCTCCGTTGCTTTTGCATTGAACAAGCAAGTTGATATGTCAGTGGGCAATGTACTGGGCAGTAATATGCTGAATGTCCTTTTTGTTGTCGGCATGGTTTCCATGGTAAACCCCCTCTCTGTTGACGTCGACTCAATCAACATCCACCTCCCCGTAATGTTAGCCTTCAGCCTCCTCCTCCTCCCCATCGCCTGGACCCGCTACCAAATCTCCCGCTTCGAAGGCTCCATTCTACTCACCGGCTTTGTTGGCTACGTGGTCTACCTGGTGTTACCGTTTATTTAAATTTCAAATTGAAAATTGAGTATTGATAATTTAAAATTGTGACTTTAGAATTTTCAATTTGAACTTTTGAGTTGCAACCTCATAGCGTGTTGCTCGTTCGTAGAATTACTTGATTCCAGAAAGGTATGCGCTTTCGCTCTTGATATGATTCTCCAGGCATTATTACGCGGTATATGAGTCTTTCGTTTGGCGTTTCTCCCCTGCTTTTAATCCCCTGCCTCCTGGTAGCTGCTGCGTTGGGCTTCTGGGTATATCATCGGACCATCCCTGTTCTTGCGCCGGCCAAGCGATACACACTAACCGCCCTGAGAACAACCACGCTCTTTCTGGTTTTATTTCTCCTCTTCAAACCCATCCTCGAAAACATCATCAACACAGAGCAACCGCCTCTATTGGCAGTCCTGATTGATGACAGTCAGAGTTTGCAGATTACCATTGAGGAAGAAACGGATTCGCTTAACATCAGCGAAGTTACAAGAAACACGGTACGAGAATTTACCCAAACGCAGATCGATGGCAACGTCAGGTACTTCAGATTCAGCAATGATGTTGTACAGGTAGCCTCCAGCACCACCCCCGCCGACTCGTTGGGCTTTGACGGCGAAAGAACCAATATGGCGCACGCGCTTGCTTATTTGCGAGAACAGTACAAAGACGAAAATCTCCAGGGGGTACTGCTCATTTCAGATGGACAGTATAATACGGGAAGGAATCCTGTTTACCTCGCGGAACGCTATCCTGTACCCATACACACCATCGTTGTGGGCGACACGACCCGCCGGCGCGACTTGCAAATCCGGCGCGTTTCCACAAACGATATTGCCTATGTAGGCGATGAACTGCCCATCCGGGTAGGCTTGTTAAGCGAAGGCTTTGGGGGAGAACGCGTGTCGGTTTCGCTTTTCGAAAATGGAACCCTTCTCAATCGCGCCAATGTCGATTTGCCGGCTGGCACGGTCGAAACACCTGTTGACTTATTCCACACGCCTGAAACGGAAGGTTTTCACCGATACACTGTTGCGGTTTCCAGGTTAACCGGCGAAGCTACCTACAGGAATAACACAGAGTCTTTTGCGGTGCGTGTGCTGGAAAACAAGAAACGCATCCTGCTCTTTGCAGCCTCTCCTGAACCCGATGTAGCTGCCATTCAGCAATTGCTGGACCAGGACCCAAACATTGAAGTATCAGCCTATATCCAAAAGACACGCGGCGAGTTTTATAACCCAAGCTTGCCAGATAGCCTGAATGCTTTTGATGCCATAATCCTCGCCGGCTACCCCGGCCGCTTTGCTGATCCGGCCATCGCCGAGCGCGTGGCAAAAAGCATCGAGGATGGCCTGCCTGCCTTTTTTATGCTCAGCAGGCAAACGGATCTTTCATTGCTTCGGCGGGCATTTGTCACAGCGCTACCGGTGCAGCCCCGCGTGCTGAGAACCAACTTTATTGAAAGCACCTTTGTCCCCACGGCTGAAGGATTGCAACACCCGATTCTCCAAATCTCTGAGACGCCGGATCAGGCATGGATTACCTTACCGCCGCTTATTTTTAATGATACAAGATGGCAGGCGGCACCTGATGCCCGGGTACTTGCAACCCAACAGGTGCGCGGCATTGCGCTGGATGATCCTTTGTTGATCATCCGAAATAGAAACCAGCATCGCACGGCTGTTTTACTCGGCGCCGGCACGTGGCGTTGGAAAAATCTCCCCGATGATCTACAATCGGTAGCCCCGTTCTGGGTAGATATGTTTTCAAACACGCTGCAATGGATTACCACAAAAGAAGACGACCGCCCGGTTCGCGTTGCCCCGATTGAAGATTTGTTTTCAGGTGGTGCCTCTATTCAATTTGACGGGCAGGTTTATGACGAAAGCCTCAATCCTGTTGATGGCGCGTCACTTGAAGTAGAAGTCATGCAAGCAGATAGCATCCTCTATCCTTACAGCATGGAGCCGGTTGGAAATGGTAGATATGCACTAAATATTGGTGCTTTGCCCGAAGGCACTTATCGATATCGCGCCAGTGCGCAACAAAATGGTACCGTTCTGGGTACCGATGCCGGCTCATTTGCAGTAGGCTCCTTGACCCTGGAATACAAGGAGACGCGTGCTGATGGTCAACTCATGCATCAGATCGCACAAAGATCAGGTGGCTGGGTGTTTGCGTCGGATCAATCGGCTGATATATCCCAACACCTTGCATCTTCTGATGCTTTTGTGCCGGTGATATTCGAGGAACGCGTTGAATCTGAATTGTGGCAACGCTACTTCTTCTTCGTATTGATTCTGGTGCTCTTGACAATTGAATGGTTTGTTAGAAAACGGAGTGGCATGGTATGACGCAACATGATGATCCATACGCTAATTATGGAGCGACACCTTCGTCGCCTGTTGCGTTAGAATCTGTTCGGATTACGCTGGCGTTATACCGAACAGGGAAGTCTGGCATCCAGTACGATAAGCTCCAGCAATTCATCCAACCCATTCTTGCACACTACCAAATCGAATTAGAAACGGGGGTTTCCGATGAGGTAACTCCGGAAAACATAGAAGACATGACGCTGTTGCTCGACATCTTCGAGACAGCGACGATACTTTGGGATTACTGCTGCCTCGCATCTGACGACAAAACGGGTGCATTTTCTGAATTAAAAATCAATTTACTTGGACCTGACCCAAGTAGAGAAGACCTCGTCCAGTTCCCCGTGCTGGTTGCCTCCATGGAGGAAAAATGGGAGCATCTATCAGAGGGCGAGCCGGCTACTGCCAGTTACGCGACAGCTTCAGATCCCGCACAATTGCATACAGACGCCTCTCCTTTTTCCGAAAATGGTGCGGCCCATTACGGATCCGAAAACCTTGACATCCCGGAAGCCTTTGCGCTGTTCTCTCGTCCGTTACTGGATAATGACGCCATTTATGAAGATCCGGAATCGCTGGATGACGTCATGACTAAGGCACAAGCCTACTGGGATTTAGCACATCTCCCCCCTGCGGCACTCGAAAAGCAGCTGATCGCTGTAATATCCAACTTCACAACATCCACTGTCTCCAAAGAACACGTCAAACGTGAAGCCCTTGAAATGATTGAACGCTTTCACGAACTATTCCCTGAAAGGAAGTAACAGGTCATTATTTTGGAGAGGATCAAGGGAGAAGAAAGATGACCATATGAAACCTACCCCGCTTATACTCCAAACACCTGCAGGATTCGAAGATTTTTTAGTTTCCTGTAGAAGACAAATCCACCAAAATCCAGAAATTGGATTTCAGGAATTTGAGACCTCGCGCTTTATCAAAGAAACGCTTGCCGGCTACGGATTAACAGCTCAAGGTCCAATTGCAAAAACCGGCCTGTTTCTCGACCTCCAAGGAGAGGCCCCAAGTGCCTCCCCTACTCCGTTTATTGGCTATCGTGCAGACATAGATGCGCTTCCTATTCAAGATGTCAAAAACACGCCTTATGTATCCAAAAATGCTGGGCTTGCACATCTTTGCGGGCATGACGTCCATACGACCATTGCCATAGGCATTGCGCGGCTCCTCAATGAAAACAAAAGAGCGTTTTCAGGTAAAATCCGTGTTTTCTTCCAGCCTAATGAAGAAGGAAATCCTTCAGGCGCGCCCGTAATGATTAGAGATGGTGTGCTGGACGGTCTGGAAGCTGCCTATGCAGTTCACGTAGACCCAACCATGCCAACGGGTAAATACGGCATTAGAAAAGGTGCTTTTACAGCCGCTGCTGTCAGATTCAAGGTCGTGGTTTCCAGTCCGAGTACAGGGCATTCTGCCAGACCACATCAATCGATTGACACGGTGTGGGTTGCCACGCAAATTGCCAACCAGTTGTATCAATTGGCCGGCAGATTTACCGACCCCAGAGACGCAACCATTCTGACTATTTGCCGCTTCTTTGCCGGCGAAGCGTACAACGTCGTTCCTGCAGAAGTTGAATTTGGCGGGACCCTTCGATGTACCAGCTTGGAAACGCGGCAAAAAATGCAGGTGCTTATTCAGAAAACCGCCCAAGCCATGGCGTTACAATCCAATGCATCCGTGACGGTTGATTTTGACGATGGCATTCCACCGGTTATCAATGACGGCCGGCTTGTAGATCATCTGTCTGAAAACATTGCCTCGCTGTATGGCAAAGGAGCGATTGAGCATATCGCAATATCGAGCATGGGGGCAGAGGACTTCGCCAACTATCAACAAGTCATCCCCGGTGCAATGATTCGGGTAGGGACATCCAACGGGCCGGCGACTTCATATCCACTGCACGACGCTCATTTCGATGTAGATGAGTCTGCCATGCTCCCCGCAATCAAACTCATGACCCACGTGTTGATGAGTCACGTGAACAAGCAGGTTCTCGCTGAATAGGTTTTGATTCTATAGCCTTAGCTCGATCTTCCACATTTTGTACTTTAATACTTCGTTGAACAAACATTTTTGCGCGAGGATATCCCGCACACATCTTGGTCGATTTATCTATGCCTGGAGCGAGGGCCGCTAAACAATACGTTCACGTCAGTTCGGGATAAAAGCTTTCGGGAAATAGGCTCAGTGCATTCTTTTTGTCACCCTGAGCATGTCGAAGGGTCCATGCAATTCTTAAATCGATTGAGTGAGCCAATGAATTCTATGGATTCCCCAATCAAGTTGAGGACAAGCTCCTCGACTTCGCTCAGGATGAAGTTGGAAATGGCCTTTTTCTATGCCTTTAAAGGACTTCCTATCCCGAACCCACGTTACTTTACCTTTTTATTATTGTCGATCTATCCATCTATTTTCGCACACTTCAAATGGATCAAGTTCGAGTTTAACGTACAACGCAGGGTATGCCTATCTACTTCAATTCGTCTTACATACTATCATATTTGTGTTCAACTATCGATAGACTGCTGTGGATGTTTTCGAAGCGTATGGTACAATCCTGCTCTTGCCCCTATTTTTTGTTTTCCTTCATTTCAACGGACAAGCAACGCCCTATGCTATAGACCAGCCACGGACGACAGAATTGTCGCAGAAACCAGCCAATACATTCCGGGCCGGCGACTTGATCATCAACGAAATCCACTATGCGCCCAGCGCTTCATCATTGGAATTTGTTGAGCTATTAAACCGTTCAGATCAAGGTATCAACTTGTGTTCAGCGGCTTTTTCGGATAGTCGTGATGCCTTTGTTGAAATCTGCCAGGGGGTTCATGAACTGCTACCCGATTCGCTGGTCATCATTGCCAGAGACAGCATTGCCCTGAACGAGGCATTTCCCAGCATGCAAGTACCGACCTTCTACCTTTCTAACTGGCCGGCGCTGAACAATGGCGGCGATGTTGCAAGAATTGCTATTGATGGAATTGTAATCGATGAAGTAGCATACGATCCGTCATGGGGAGGCCAAGGTGTTTCATTAGAAAAAATTGACCCAGCCGGCCCGGCAGCTTCCACCAACTGGGGTTCTTCTCAAGATGCGCTAGGAGCAACACCCGGGTTGCAAAACAGCATTTACGCACCAGACCTGCTCCCGCCGGCCCTTTTACTTGCAGAAGTATCCCAACCAGACAAGCTCACGTTGTTCTGGGATGAACCCATCGACGTCGCCAAATTAGACCTTTCATATTTCAACATCATTGGCACATCTCCTCTTGCATTTTCGTTCATCAACGAATCACACATCGAGCTCACTTTTGGCTTTTCAATCGACGAAGAAGTACTTGCATATAGATCAGTATCAGATCTGACAGGCAACCAGGCCATCGAGACGCGTCAGCCACTTGCCTATTTACCAGAGCCGAATAACCTGTTGATCAACGAAATTATGTATGCGCCGCTGGCTGATGCCTTCGATCGATCGGCGGATCAACCTGAATACATTGAGCTCTATAATATAGCCGGCAAACCCCTTTCTTTGCGCAGTTTATCGTTGGCAGGCAGGCCTGATGAACTTAACGTCGCGGACACTTTAAAAAGTGATGCGCGCTATCCGGTAGCGTCAGCCGGCGCATTTGTGCTTCTCTATGCAGAAACCGGGGCATCAGATGCTGCCAATCTCCGGGCTTCTTTCCCGGCGCTCAATAATGTATCGGATAACATCACCTTTTTACCCATTAAATCCTCATCTTTGAGCCTCCTTAATTCAGGCGATCGTGTAGCAATCGTTTCGAAAGGCAATCAAGTCATAGACGAAATAACCTACTCACCTGACTGGCACCACCCCGTTTTGGCAGAAACCCGGGGCATATCGCTGGAAAGACGCTCCTTTAAAGCGCCTACCTACCTCCCCTCAAACTGGAGCAGTTCAGTTGACAACAGCGGAGGGACGCCCGGAATGGCCAACTCTATTAAAACCAATGTAACAGAGACATCTTATTCCGACGGGTTGAACGTACGTCCAGAGGTCTTTTCTCCTGATGGAGATGGTGTAGATGATGTTCTTCAAATCGAACTTGTATCAGAAAATGCTTCCGACGTAACAGGCATAAAAGTCTTCGACATGAATGGCCGGCTGGTGCGAACCCTGGTGCGCTCAACCATAACGAGGCAGCAGGAAATTCTTTTTTGGGATGGACTAGACGACGACGGGCACCTGCTCCCTGTTGGGATTTACATCATTGTTGCAGAAGTTATAGATCTGTTTGAAGGCGCAGTACGCACGTTCAAGAAACCCGCCGTGTTAGCACAACAACTGAACTAATGTGCAAAAATGCTCAAGAATCAATTTAATTTGCCGATTACCAGATTCATAAAGTGTTCAGGTAGCCTTGTTTTTAGTTAGCCTGCTCGAACCATGTTCTTTGGTACCATGCCCAAAAGCGACAAATCGTTCAAATTTTTTGGGGAACTGGCACTTGTAACTTCTCGTTGGATCAGTATCTACCCAAAGCGGATTTTTGCTGAACAACTCCAATTAGTAATCAACTCGCAAGAGAATGCCAGAAACTGCAACAATTGAACGTGCTGATGCACCGGTTATTTTAAGTGCACGCGCATCGGAAGAGGTCAGAAAAATCATGGACTCGAAATCGGTTCCTGATGGCTTTGGACTACGTGTAGGTGTACGCGGAGGCGGTTGCTCCGGCATGAGTTACATTTTAGGGTTTGATAAAATGCGGGATCAAGATCTTGAATTCAAGATCGATGATATCGTACTATTTATCGACAAACGTCATGGGTTATACCTTTTCGGTACAACAATTGATTACCAGGACGGACTGAATGCAAGAGGATTTACGTTTGAAAATCCAAACGCAGCCTCGACCTGTGGATGTGGCTCCAGTTTCGCTGCTTAATCCCATCAGACGCGGTTTTAAAACCTTAAAGTACCGCTTAGGTGCTGGCTATTGCTGCTGTTTGAAGCAAGCAAGACAAAAGGAAATCTTTACGTAAGTTGTAAGGAACTGCCTACGTAAGGTTCGGTTAACATATCTACTGTTCTACTAAAAATAACCTGTAGTCATGGCGGGGTTTAACCCATTCCATGACAAGGTTGATGAAGGCCTTAGCTGTTGATCGAAAGATTCTTACTTTAGTCCAGCCAGACGGCATATATTAGCTTTTTTTAACGAGCCCGTAAACCGGGGCACCCATTCGCTTAGAACGTGTAAGGCATGGAAGGAAATTTCTCAAACCGTGTACGTGATGTGATCTCTTATAGCCGGGAAGAGGCTATACGCCTGGGTCACGACTACATTGGTACAGAGCATTTACTCCTTGGAATAATTAGAGAAGGTGAAGGCATTGCTGTCAAGATTCTCAGGAATCTCGGATGCGATCTATTTAAGCTTAAAAAAGCTATAGAAGACACCGTACGCAGCACTGGCGGCACCTTAACAGTTGGCAACATCCCATTAACTAAACAAGCAGAGAAGGTTTTAAAAATCACGTATCTGGAGGCCAAGCTGTATAAGAGCGATGTTATTGGTACAGAACATCTCTTACTCAGTCTCTTGCGTGATGACGAAAATATCGCTGCTCAGATCTTACAACAAGGCTTTTCGATCACCTATGATGCCGTTCGCGCAGAGCTTGACTCGATTATAAGCGGAAAAGCTTCATCTTCGGGTAGCGGTCGCGTGGGAGGCCTCTCGTCTTCAGGATACGGAAAAGAGCGAAGTAAAATGGAAAAGAGCAAAACACCAGTATTAGATAACTTTGGCCGGGATCTTACCAAATTGGCCGAAGAGAGCAAGCTCGACCCCATCGTTGGACGTGAACGCGAAATTGAGCGCGTTGCACAAGTGTTGAGCCGCCGTAAAAAGAATAATCCAGTGCTCATTGGTGAACCCGGTGTTGGTAAAACAGCTATTGCTGAAGGGTTGGCCATGCGTATTGTTCAACGCAAAGTGAGCCGCATACTTTTTGACAAGCGTATCGTTACGCTCGATCTTGCAGCCCTTGTTGCCGGCACGAAATACCGCGGGCAATTTGAGGAGCGAATGAAAGCAGTCATGAACGAGCTCGAAAAGAGCCCGGACGTGATCCTTTTCATTGACGAGCTACATACCATTGTTGGCGCCGGTGGTGCTTCAGGCAGTCTGGATGCATCCAACATGTTTAAGCCTGCCCTTGCAAGGGGTGAAATTCAATGTGTGGGTGCTACAACGCTTGATGAATATCGACAGTACATCGAAAAAGATGGCGCGCTCGACAGACGATTCCAGAAAATTATTGTGGATCCATCGTCGCTCGAAGAAACGATTGATATTCTCCACAACATTAAAGAGAAATACGAAGAACACCACAATGTCCGTTACTCAGATGAGGGTATCGAACTGGCTGTTCAATTAAGCGACCGCTATATCACGGATAGATTCCTGCCCGACAAAGCCATCGATGTGATGGACGAAGCCGGCGCACGTGTGCATCTGTCGAATATTCGCGTTCCTCAGGAGATGGTTAACATCGAGGAGCAGATCGAGCAGGTTCGTGAAGAAAAGAATCGTGTCGTAAAGAGTCAGCGCTTCGAAGAAGCTGCCCGCCTCAGAGACACGGAGAAAAAACTTCAGGAAGAACTCGAAGTATCGAAAAAAGAGTGGGAGCGCAAAGCGGAAACTGAAGTTCACGATGTTACCGCAAAAAGTATTTCCGAAGTTGTTGCGATGATGACAGGCATTCCTGTCGATAAAATCGCTGAGCCAGAGAGTGAAAAACTCCTGGCCATGGAAGAAGAACTTAAAGGCCGCGTAATTGGACAGGATGAGCCGATCACAAAGCTTTCCAAAGCCATTCGCCGCACGCGTGCCGGATTGAAAGACCCGAAACGGCCTATCGGCTCGTTTATCTTCCTCGGTCCTACCGGAGTGGGTAAAACGGAACTGGCAAAAGTGCTTACCGATTACCTTTTTGATTCCCAGGACTCACTGATTCGTATTGATATGAGTGAGTACATGGAGAAATTCTCTGTTAGCCGGCTGGTAGGTGCGCCTCCAGGATATGTAGGCTACGAAGAAGGTGGTCAGCTAACTGAAAAGGTTCGCCGTAAGCCCTACTCGGTTGTACTACTCGATGAAATCGAAAAAGCACATCCAGACGTATTCAATATCCTGCTCCAGGTACTGGATGATGGGATCCTGACAGACGGATTGGGCCGGCGTGTTGACTTCCGCAATACGATTATTATCATGACGTCAAATATTGGCGCTCGTGATATCAAGAACCTTGGCAAAGGCATGGGCTTTTCCCAAGGAGGTACAGAATTCAACTACGCTGCTATGAAAAGCACGGTTGAGGACGCGCTCAAACGCGTATTCAACCCTGAATTCCTGAATCGTATTGATGACGTTATTGTCTTCCATTCGCTCGAAAAAGAGCATATCCATCAGATCATTGACTTGATGGCAAATGATCTCTTTGGCAGAGCGCGCGATGTAGGTATTGAGGTTGATCTTCAGCAATCTGCTAAAGACTTCCTGGTAGAAAAAGGGTACGACCCTAAATTTGGCGCCCGTCCACTTCGCAGGGCTATCCAGAAGTATATCGAGGATCCTATGGCTGAAGCCATCCTCGGTCATAATCTGGTTAGCGGTGATTTGATTAAAATCACGCACGATGGCAAAAAAGACAACCAGGAGTTAACAATCGAAACATCCAAGATTACTCCTGCGCCCAAGAAGACAAAGGCTAAAAAGTCTACGGCTGCAAAAAAGGATGCGCCCAAAGAAGACGCCCCTGAAAAACCAGCAACGGATACACCTCCTGCTGACAAACCTCCAGCCAAAGCCGCTGAAGGAAGTAAGGAATAGCGTTTTTTTGAGTGACGAATTGCGAATGCCGAGTGGCGAGTTCTTTCGAGTGATTATTTTCACTCAAAGCTCGCAACTCGGCATTTGTCATTCCCCCCATTCGGCACTCACAACTCGAAACTCGGCACTCGAAACTCACAATCCGTCATTCCCTAACCGTTCCGCCTAGCAGCAC
>JBGCEN010000091.1:0-5995 GCA_045106435.1 Rhodothermales bacterium | reverse complement strand
GCTTGCAAGGCTACGATCTCCTCTGTTTTTTTAATGGCCTTGATCTGGTAAGTGCCGCCCTGGAAATCACCAGTATCTGAATGTCCGTTTATACGCGCAACGATGGAGTCTGCTGGGCCATCTACCATCTCTACACGACGTTCAAGAATTGAAAAAGCTGACATGGCAATTTCTTCAGCGATGAAATCTTCTTGATACTCTGCCTTGGAGTCAGCTGTTTGGATTTGGGCTTCTGAAGAGGAGCCCTGTTGTATAAAAACAAAAAGGAGGGTTGCTACTACAGCTATTGCTATGCCCTTGCCCATGATATTCTGAGATTTTCGCGTGTGTTCTTCTAAGAGAACTCTTGTAATGTCCGTTCAAATATTGGGGGTAATCAAAACAATGAATGGCAATTCAAAGAGAATGTGTACAAGATATTGTAAGGGGAATTGTGTAAGAATAATAGCGCCTTTGGCGCAAATACCACGTGGTTAACGGATTGGTTAATAGATGAGTCCGTTGATGGAATTCGAAAGGCTTAGTATTGTCGGATGTTAATTTGGGAGGACCAGTTAAATTCTCTTATATAAGCCTGGCTCGAAAGATTGGGCATAGCAAGCGTGAATGCTACTTCCAAAAACGCTGTCTGTGGTTCTGTAGTAATCAACTGTCCCTGGTTGTTCATCAAATCGATTCTGAAGTAGGAAAGCCATTGGGGGCCGGCGCCCGTCTCAACCCAGGGAGACCACACGCCCGTTGTTGAGCTACTGTCCCTTTGATGCCTGATCAATTCATACAATTGAATGGTCGTATCAGGTAAAACGATTGTAGAAGAAGAGTCTACATCGTATCTGGTCTGTATCCTTGTGATGATTGGTCCTGGGTAAACCCTCGTTTCCTGTAAAAAAAGGAACTGACTTGTATTGCTACCAGTGTAGGTTGGCGCAATAAACATGACATCGCCGTGGTCTATGTTCGTGCCGACCAATTTTAAATCTTCTTCTATCCAGTTTGCAAAGTCAAGCGATGAGTTCTTGGCAGAGTAGATAGATGTCTGCTCGATATTGAAATCAGTGGACCGCTGCTGGATCGAAAACAGGATGATTACCACCACACCTGCAATCATGATGGCAATGATGTTATCAAAAATGGAAATCATGGTTGCGCCTTTGTGCACGTCAGAGGACTACATGCTCATAATCGTAACATCTCAGGAATAATACAGACGCCTTTGGTTGGTATGCGCACTACGCTGTTGGCGCAATTGTTTTGATTTGCTCTTGAAAAACAAGGCTAGCAATAATGCCGGATTAACGTATCTTTGATTTTAGATCGTTTTGTGTGCAATGTTTAAAAATACGGGCAACTATGTACACTAAATTGACGACTACAGCTTGAGAACTGGATACTTCTAACCCATCCCATCATTACCAATGCGATTATCTATTCTGCTGACCGTTTTCTTTTTGCTCTTACAAAATTGGTCTTTTGCTCAAGGGACACGCTTGCTGCGTCAGCCGACTGTGAGTACCAACCATATTGCCTTTGTACACGGAGGAGATCTTTGGGTGGCAGATAAAGAAGGAGGTATTGCACGCCGGCTCACGAGCACGCCGGCCGTTGAAAGCAATCCGTACTTCTCACCCGATGGCCGTCGAATAGCATTTACTTCCAATCGGTCTGGAGCTGCTGCTGTATACACTGTTTCTGTAAATGGGGGCAGTTCCAATCGTTTGACATGGTACCCTGCCGGCACGCATACGTCGGGCTGGACGCCTGATGGAGAACATGTACTTTATGCATCAACACGAGGGACTGCGCCATCTGGTTACAATCGATTGTGGACGGTGCCGGCTTCTGGTGGGCCTTCAACATTGTTGCCGGCGCCCTGGGCCCATCGTGGTGCCTTTGCAGCAGATGGCAACCGGATGATCATCGACAGAATGACGCGTTGGGAATCTGAATTTCAGGATTATCGAGGTGGGCAGAATACATCACTCATCCTTATGAATCTGGAAACGCTGGATGAGACCTGGTTGCCCAATGAACGAACCACGGATACACACCCCGTATGGTTTGATGATTTGGTTTACTTTCTGTCAGATCGCAATGGCCCTGTGAATGTATGGTCCTATGACCCAGCGAGCGGTGATATGTCACAGGTAACCTCGTTCTCCGAGCCTGATGTCAAGTGGCTAAGCGCCGGCCCGGATATGCTCACCTTTGAGCGTGATGGGTATCTACATACAATGGCGCCCGGTGCATCCAGTAAGCAGCTAAATATTACAGTGCGTGGCGATTTTCCATGGGCAGAGGCCCGGTGGGAGTTTGTCGGCGATCGTATTGCCAATGTCGCGCTTTCTCCGACAGGGAAGCGGGCTGTTATGGAAGCACGCGGTGAAATATTTTCAGTACCAGTGGATAAAGGAGATGCGCGAAACCTGACGCGTTCGTCTGGACACGCGGATCGTTCTCCCATTTGGTCGCCTGATGGCAGTCAGATTGCCTGGTTTTCTGATGATGGAGAAGGCTATGCACTTATGCTAGCTGATCAGGATGGCTTCAGTGAGGCGGAAGAGATCTCAATGGGTGAATCTAAAATGGCATGGGAGGCTGTATGGTCGCCGGATGGCAAGTGGATTGCATTTGTAGATGATGATGTACGCATACAGGTGCTTGATCTAAAGACGAAGCGGATAAGTACGGCTGATGTTGGAGGTACAAACATCGAGCGTGGCCGGCTCGGGCTCACATGGTCTCCCGATTCCAAGTGGCTTGCATATGCGAAAACAGCGCCCAATAACTTCAGGCGTGTTATGGCTTGGCACATTGATGAGAAAGAGACACGAGAACTCACGGATCCACTGGCAGATGCTTATGCGCCGGCGTGGGATCGGGATGGTCGGCATCTATATTTCATTGCCAGTACAAATGTAGCACTCGGATCAGGCTGGGCCAATACAAGCGCCATGAAAGCACGTCCGAATCAGGCTGCGTATGTGATTAATCTGCGCAAAGATGATCCGTCTCCTTTTCCGCCAGAGAGTGACGAGGAAGAAGTAAAAGATGAAAGTGAAGAAGCGGAAGATGAGGAAGAAAAAGACGAAGCAGAGGAGGAAAGTGAAGAAGATGAAGCGGTAGTGATAGATTTTGAAAACCTGGACCGGCGCACAATTGCCTTGCCGATAGGTACTGGGAATTACAATGCGACGTTCGCTGGTCCGGAAGGGAGTGTATTTATTCGGGGTAATGGAGGTTTAAAGAAGTTTACGCTGGAAGACAGAGAAGCCGAATCGTTTCTGGATGGTGTCCGACAAGTTGCCATATCTGCAGATGGAAAAAAACTGCTTGCAAGAACTGGAAGCACATGGAGGGTTGTTGATACAGGCTCTAAGCCGGCGGCAGATGCTGGTAAATTGGACCTGAGTCTGCGGATGTGGTTGGATCGGGAGGCGGAATGGACGCAGATATTCAAAGAAGCATGGCATTATGAGCGCGACTTTTTCTACGATCCCAATATGCATGGTCGCGATTGGAATGTGGTACGCAAACGGTATGAGCCATTGATTCCATTTGTCAAACATCGCACGGATCTGAGCTACATTCTTGACCAGATGAATGGTGAACTCTCCGTTGGACATAGTTTTGTCTTTGGGGGCGATTTTCCGGCACTGGACACCGTACGCGTAGGCTTGCTGGGCGCTGACTTTGAAGCGCATCAGGGACGCTGGCGCATATCGCGCATCTACACAGCTGAGAGCTGGAATCCGAACCTGACAGCACCATTGGACCGTCCCGGAATGAAGATCGAAGAAGGACACTATCTGGTTGGAATCGACGGGCGTGAATTGACCGTAGGAGACGATCCATATCGTTTACTAGACGGTACGGCAAACAGGCAGACCGTGCTGCACATCAATGATCAACCCACGATGGAAGATGCCTGGATGGAAACCGTTTCACCCATCCGAAGCGAGAATGGACTACGCCAGCGTGCCTGGGTAGAAGACAACCGGCGGTATGTGGATGAGCATTCCGATGGCAAACTGGCTTACATTTGGGTGCCGAATACAGGCGGTAATGGTGTCGTCTCATTTGATCGCTATTTCTTTGCGCAACAGGATAAGCCGGCTGCGGTGATTGATGAGCGTTTTAATGGCGGTGGGTTGCTGGATGACTATATGGTTGACTTGATGACAAGAAAACTACGCGCTGCAATAACAAACGAGGTGCCTAATGGCGCTTCATTCCGGTTGCCCGCAGGTATCCTGGGACCTAAAGTACTTTTGATCAACGAGCGAGCCGGCTCCGGTGGAGACTTCTTTCCATGGGTTTTCCGGCAACAGCAAGCGGGACCATTGATTGGCATGCGCACCTGGGGCGGACTGGTGAAATCCTCTGTACACTACGGTTTGATTGATGGTGGTGCTTTAACAGCGCCAGACAATGCGGTCTTTGATCCGATTAATAACAAGTGGATTGCAGAGAACGAAGGCGTGGCTCCTGACATCGAAGTACGACTGAATGCAAAAGAAATGGCAGCAGGGCGGAAGCCGCAGTTAGACCGGGCAATTGAAGAAGCGCTGCGTTTGCTTGAAGAGATGCCGAAACAACAAGTTGTACCGCCTGCATATCCGAAGCCGGCGAAAGGGCAGTAACCCGTCAATTGACCTAATAGAAAAAAGCCCTGAGTTCAGTAATTGAACTCAGGGCTTTTTTATTGAAAATGAAGACTTATTTATAGTCAGGAATATGTAAGAGGTTGTCTTAATGTCGGCGTTTTTGTTGGCTTTTCCAACCCAAAATAGAGGAAGCAATAAAGTCTGCCACCGAGCTCTTTCTACCTTTCTTGTCAATCAGCTCTTTGGCCAGTTTTGACCAGGCCAGGATATGAGCATATCGACAATACCCGTGACGTTTGGTGTAAATATCGTGCAATCGAGCTAAGTCGTCACGTTCTTTCTCGAATGTTGATTGATGCGTGTTCAGTAAAAGATGCAGGGATGAGTCTCGACTATAGAATGTGAATGCTTTTGATCTATTTATGAGTTCGGAAATATTATGCGTGATTCGGTTGTAGTGTTGATCAAAGAATGATTCCAGATGTGCTTCAAATCGCTCTCGTTCCTGATGGTGATCCCATAAATGGAAACCAGAAAACTTATCATAATTAGCAAGGGCCTTTAGATTTAATTGTTTAAGAAATAGATTCTCTTCCTCAATGAATAAGCCGATGCCAAGTCTATAGCTAGAGCGGCCGTTGTCATAGCCATAGTTAATGCCCATCAATACATGCATACTTGTGTCTAGGATTTCTTCATGTGAGCACCAGAGCAAAACAGGTTCATAATTTCTACCGCAGTCCTGAGTCATATGTACGTCGTCAGGGTCGAAATTATGCTCTTTTAGAAGTGATCGCAGTACACGTGCAATCTGCCGCTTGTCGGTCCGTTGAAAATGCTGACGACTAACAACGCCGTAGGCGAGCCAGACTTCGTATTTCGGAAAAGAGGTGTCAGCCTCCAGGATGATATCAATAAAATCTGACTTGATACCTGTGCAGCCTATTGGATGGTGTAATACTTCCCAATCGGGATACTCGGGCGGTTGGTCAGGCAATTCAAAAGCGTTTCGTTGTTCAATCAGATTTATTCTGGACCCTTTTGCAAACAGCGATAACATTGTTTCAGAGAGATACTTGTTACGCTTTAAATAGGTGCGAACTGCTTTTGTCTTGGTTTTGCGATCTCTAGTTTCACCAAGAATCCAATGCTCAAAAATTTGTTGAGAATAGTTTAATCCAATGTCTTCGGTAATAGGTAGGCGTAAGCCATAAAGGAAGAAGATGCGCCTTTTTCTGGAATGGTCTATAATAGCAAAATGTTGATCTGCGTAAATTTCGTAATCAGCCTGAGCTGACCAGGAAGATCTGAAAAAAGAGTCAAGCTGAGTTTCAATTTCTACAAGTGCAGTTAGGGAGCACTCATAGTAGGGTTCCATGTCTTTCATCAGG
>JBGCEN010000090.1:0-7604 GCA_045106435.1 Rhodothermales bacterium | reverse complement strand
CCAAAGGACCTGATTGGCTTGCTTGAAATTCGCCCACATATCAGTTATCGGAGTTACTGGGGCTTTACCGATGGCTTTCATGAGACCAATTTTGTACACATCGATAGCCATTGGGAATGGCTTACCGGATTCGAGATTCATACCGGCATGAACCTGCGTACTGAGGGCGTGCGCAATAACTTTACCCTGGGTGGTGTTGATATTCCTGCTGATAGTTACAATTGGGCTGAAGCACAGTTTGTACTTAGAACTGATGCCCGTAAGGATATCAGTTTCAGTAATCGTACGGTCATCGGTGGTTTCTTTGGTGGCCGGCGTGTCTCTGCATCGTATTCCGTTGATGTCAGAGGAGGAGAGCGGTTCAATTCTGAATTTACCTTGCAGCGTAACAATGTTTTCTTGCCCGCTGCCGACTTTACCAGTAACCTGTTTCGCACCCGCCTAAGCTATTCTTTCACGCCCCGCATATTCCTGCAAGGACTCGCACAGTACAACGATCAAGCGGAGATCTGGTCGTTTAATGCACGTTTTGGGTGGCTGCAGTCATCCAATACAGGATTATTTATCGTATTCAACCAGGCGAGCGCGCTGGACCTGATGGACGATGGCCGCGTTTTCTATGGCCTGGGTGATCTGCAAGTCAGGAGCTTGACGCTGAAGTACACGTATCTGTTTGACGTGTTTAAATAGGTCCTCAACGTTGCCGAAGGGCAACGTTTTGAATATCGAATATCGATCAAGGAATTTCCAATAATGATGTTTTTTGACATTTCAATATTGGAAATTGCTTGATCGATATTCAAACGGTTATTGGTTTCTGAGCAAATCTGCTGGATTGGCTGTCGAAAGCCGGCGGAATTGTGATGATAACGTGAGCAGGGCTGTGCCGGCGATCAAGCTCAATGCAATCACAAAAGGCATTGGGCCCAGCGGCATGTGGTATACGGCAAACTGTTTTAGCATAAGATCAAGTAGCAGATAGCTGATAGGCATACCGATGAAAAAGGCCAGCGCTATGAGGAAAAGGAATTTACGGTTTGCCAATTGAATAATACTTGATATAGAAGCGCCCAGGATTTTTCGAATACTCATCTCTTTTAATCTGCTGGATATCTGTTGAGATACCAACCCGAACAAGCCTGCACAGGAAAGCAGTAGCGCAAAGATGGCGGCGAAGTAGAAGATGTTCATCGTTCTTTTTAAGTCGTCCTGGTATCCTTCAAAAACTGATTCCTGGAAAAAGTGATCGAAGCCTTCATCGGGGAAGTTTGCATTCCAGACGGTAGCAAGGTTTTCGACCGTTTGTTGTTCTGTATCTGGCAAAATGCGCATCGCCAGGAAATGGTTGTCAACTGTATTATCTACCCTGAAGAAAGCCGGCGTTATCCGTTCTGACAGGTTCTGGAAGTTGAAATCCTGAATCAGGCCGGCGACGTTGTAGGCAACACTATCCAGCACAACCGTTTGGTTTACAGGATTCGGAAAGCCCAGTGCATTCGCCATTTCCTCGTTGATCAAAATCTGATCGGGTGCATAGGGCAGGGTGCCCTGGATAACATTGGGCTGTATGATATTGAAGTAGGCGTCTGTCACAACAAATTCTGTCACCTCGTGCACATCGTCATCCATTCTAAAGGAGGTGTGATGCATAGGGCCCGTTCCAACGTTATTTCTTGCGCCGGCAAGATCAACAACATTAGGTAGCTGCTTTGCCGCATTGTACATCACATCATACGATGCAGGGCCGAGCCGGACGACAAAGGTGTTGCTGTTGTTGTATCCCCAATCAACATTTTTCAAATACTGATTATTCATCGTTAGCCCAACACCAAGCACAACGGCAATCACGGCCAATACAAACTGAAAGGTTAACAGGGATTGCATAAACCGATTGGGGCCGCCTGTTTTGAACTGGCCGGCGATAATCGTAACAGGCTTGAATGAGGAGATGTAAAACGCCGGGTAAGCACCTGAAATGAAGCCGAGGGTGATCATCAAGCAAGATAAAAACAACCACAAGTCTGCCCTTTCAGCGAGACTAAACGTCAAGTTGAGACCCCGCGTGATATACTCAATGCCCGGGATCAGCATCGTGGTTGCTATGATGAATCCAAAGACCAGTGAAATCATGCAGAGCAACATGTTTTCTATCAAGAACTGGGCTATCAGTTGAGACTTTTTACTGCCCATGACTTTGCGCACACCTATTTCTTTCATACGCGTGTGTACCGAGCCAAGCGTGACGTTCATGTAGTTGAAACAGGAGAGCAGCAGCAGAAAGGCTGCAATGGTACACAATACAATAATAGGGGGCCAGTTAACCCGGTGAGCAATTGTATTCTTTACGTGTTTTGAATTACCCGTTAGCGCCTTGAGGTTCTTGAAATTGTAAGCCGTGATTAAATGCTCGTCGAGGGTCGCAATATTTTGCGGGCGAACATACTGGCCCATCTGAGGCGTGAGCGTTTGGATATCAGCGGGATTGTTTACCTGAACAAATGTTGCGCGAACGAGATTGGACCAATCGTTTTGCTCCGTTTCGTTGTTGAGTACCTCATAGGGAAGAAGTATCGAGAAGAACAGGCTTGTGTTTACAGGGAGCTTCTCTGCAACACCGGTAACAACAAACGCTTGTACTTCTCGATCATTCACTATGAGTTCAAGAGGCTTGCCTATCGGGTTTTCTTCTCCGAAATATTTGGCCGCAGCTTCTACGCTCAGTACTGCACCGTTTTTGTTAACAAGCGCGTCTTTGTTACCGTATTTCAGTGGAAAGGAGAACATAGATAGAAAGGCCGGATCTGCAAATCTAACATGCTCAAAAAACTGAAAGTCTTCGGTTACTACCAGTGCTGAGCCTTCTGCTACCCTGACCGTTTCTTGAACCTGTGGATGGTTTGCCTTCAACGCCGGCGCCAGTGGCGCAGGAGAGTTGCCCCAGAACTCTATTTCCCCATTTTTCTCTACGCTATGTTCAACCAGATATATATTTTCGGCAAGCTGATGAAAGGAATCTCGACTGAACTCAGAATGCACATACAGATAGGTCAAGATGCCGCATCCTATCGTAATAGAAAGGCCAAAGATGTTGATGAAAGATGAGAGCTTCGACTTGAACAGATTTCTGTAGGCCAGCTTGAAGTAATTTCTCCACATAATACAATCGGATATATAGTCGGGTAGGACGCCAGGCTGAGCAATATTTATAGTGTTTATTTAAGATGGATAGTTCAAAATCATGCCATTAATCTTAAAATCAATAAAAACAATTAGATAGACTTGGTTATTGAGTGCCAATTTCTTTTTTCAAATGTCCGTTTTCAAAGCAATGGTGTCCGAAAATGAACAGGTCAAAATTTCTTGGAACGAGTCTTGGATTTAAGGTTCTGGGTTATTTAATCGCCGGCAAAGATCTGTGTATACAAGATCATCTTTTGAATGACAATCCAATTAACCCTAGGTACTCTGGTAGTAAGTTGCGATGAGTCAATTCGAAACGCATCAAAGTTGTACAAAAGAGAAAAGGAATTATAAAACCACGTACGTTCAAGCGTATCATTGCTGAATCGGGAATCCCGCAAAAGAAGTGAATAGGATAGCAGGATACATCCACAAGTTGTTCTTGTCCCGAAGCCATAATATTGCAATTCAGTGCATCCGAAAGAGGTTCTTATGGCAAAAAGACTTCGCTTTTGCGCAACCGCAGCGCAATAACGACCATTTTAGGTGCAGACGAGGGGCGAAATACCTATGTTGGAGTTGAAAAACTACGCAGTTGCGGCCAAACCACAAATTCAGAAAGAAAAAGTACCTATTCACAGAGGAAAATTCCCACATATTGGACAGCAGGGCCAAAGTCTCAAGATACCCTAAATTTATGATACCAGAGTGAAGGTGAAGGTAGGAGAAAAGAGTCGAATTCGATGCCCATACATCCGAAACGGGTATCAGAAATGACACTGGGGCCTAAAATATACAAACCCCAGTGCCATCGTAAAGACAGTTAGTTTATGAGACATCTATAACACTATTTGTGGCTAACAAGACCGTTAGCATATCACCTGGATCAACATAAGAGTCCTCGTAAACACCAGATAAAAGAAGTTGATAAATGGCATTCTGGTTTTGTAGTCTTTCATATTGTTGAATATAATACTTAACCAAATCCTTTTTAATCTTATTACCATTAAAGGTATCTAGTTGATAAACCCAATTAAGATTTTCTAGCACGTCTCTAACATCGTACGACACATTAATACTGTCTACGAGTTTCCAAAAGCAATATGTGGTATTTGCTTTGAAATGCACGGTTGTTTTATTTTGGGTTTCAGAAGACCATGTACGTTGCTTCTCTATTGTTGCCTCAATTTCTGCTTTTAACGTTGTACTAAAAGCTCCCCATCCCGCAGTACCTTCTATTGAAAGTAAAGCTCTAAGGCTTTGTAAATCTTGAATGGTTTGAGTGACAGTTTCGGTAACTGTCTGTTCTTGATCAGTAGCAAATTTTTGAGGACCAAAATACTGGATCCAAGCTGGTTGGCTCTTAACAGTTATATAATATGATATAAAAAGATTGTCGTCAGTGTCATCGGTAATTTGAAATTGCTGATAGGGTACAGTTAGCGGAAAAGACTCTAGTTGCCCCGTGAACTCTGGGTGGCTACTTACATAGCCAAATCCAACATCCCTCAGTAGTGGTGGGTGGTCTCTTGTAAATGAATAATCCTCAAGGGTTTGGTGAACAGGTATCTGGTTATGCGACAATGACATAGATGTGTTTTGAATATGCGGTGCGTTCATAATATTAAATTTTTCTTAGGTGAGATAGTCCCTGTTTTAGGGCTCTTATTTTTAAACACAGCGAATTAATTGAAAACGGCTCAAATCTATGAATAATTATAGCTCAGAGTGCAAGGAGTGGTGCGTTTTACGAAGTCGTTGATTTTAGGAAGGACGAATAAAGAAAACCTCTTGTCCTGCCTGACGAAAACACACTATGGAGAAATATCGATATGCGACTTTGGCCTACTGTGTCTCTTCTTCTCGTTCTACTTCTGGTTGGTTCAAATATATGGTGGCTGTATAGAGAATTGGATGATATAACCACCAGCAAGTATCAAGGCCAAATGCTATATGAACGATCTGAGTCTTTGAAATCGCTACAGGCGATTATACCAGACCTTGCTTCTGGTAAGTCGAAAGAAGAAATCGTCGAGTTGATAGAAGAGGTGTTAAAAGAAGAAGGATACGAGAAAGAAGGCGCTACCTGGATTGGTTGGTTAGGGCTAACTTTTGACGATGATGGGCAACTGGTTAAGGTGATGCCCACATGGTCGCCTTACGAAGAATTTGCGCAAGCAACACCACCGGGTGAAAGTATGTCGGGCCAGATGGTCGAGACGGTACTTGATAAACTTGGAAGAGATTATACGGAGGTTGTATTCATTGATGAACCACCAGGTAAACTGTCAGCCATTCGTTTGAAATACAGCGATGAAACTCAAGTACACATTTTCTTGCAAAAGAAGACCCACACAAAGATCAATTTGAAGCGAGACTGGACTCTTGAGGAGTTGGGTAAGGAGATAGTTTCTGAGGTCGATATCGAGCGAATTGGGAGATGAGTTCCAATCTGATTGCGAAAGGCGGAGTGCTTCTTCTGCGGCGAAAGACGAAATACCGTAGATCATTCTTTCAGAGAGCAATCAAGCCAGCAATAGCACCTAATATAGAGGCTAGTGCTCCCCGTATTATTGCTTGATAAAGATTTGCGAGGCACAATTCACATCTTCGTTGCATATTTGTAATGCGTATAAACCAGCCGGTAAACCTTCAATGACGACAGTATAAGATTGGCTATAAGGGTGCAGGGTTTTGCTTTTGAGCATTCTACCTAGCGTATCGTAGAGTTTAAACTGCAGAGGCTTTTGAAAAACAGCTCTGGTACTAATTTGCAACACATGATTGGCGGGGTTAGGGAAAAGCGAAAATTGTAGTTCATTAGAACGAGGAATGGGACTTCTTTCAAAGGAAACCAGATATTCTTGATTTTCAAAAAGAAAAACCTCCCCCTGTTCATCAAAATAATCTTCTCCGATATATCTATCCATAAAGGGAGCGCCTACAACAAAATATTGCTCGTTCATTGCAATTTTATTACCAAATGAACCGTCATCTCTCGCCCAGTCTGCAATGACATCTGGAAATGTTAATTCTTTCAGGAGCTTCAATTGCCCTGCATTCCATTTATAAAAATACAAGGAACTCAGGTATAGTTCTCGACCATCAACCATGGTTGGGGGATAATCTTTATGCATAAACAGGGTATCGCCAGATGCATATACAATGCTTGAGAATGATATATCGTGTGCAAGCGCAACCGAGTCAGTCTCAATTAATAGACTGTCTCTTTTTTCAAAACGGCTCATCTTGCTTCTGGATCTTACCAATAGCTGATCGTCAAAACATGCCAGGCCAGCCCCAAATTGATCAGCATCTTCTGCGTTTTCCAAGAATATCTTTTGTTTTTCAACCCATTCACCACCATCTTTGGAATACAAATACAGGCTCCCTGCCGGTGAATGCTCGCTAATCCACGGATCTCGATGAGCACTCACAACAAGCTGCCCCTTAAGCATACAAGCATATCTCCCAAATGAGTCGGGCACACCCGGTTGCGGTTGAATAAACTGCTTTACCACCCACGATGTATCCTTTTTTTGGAAATAAATTAGTGCACTCTCACCTGTAAATGAAGCCCCCGAACCGAAGCTGATTCTTCTACTGACACCCGAAAATAAGTGACCTTCAGTTTTTATAAGCCACCCCGCATTTTGAAATTCAGGATCATCGGACAAAGTAACCGTTTGTTTTTCAGCCCATCTCCCCATATCGTCCTCAAATACATGCAGACTGGTTTGGCTCAAAACCAATAACTCATTTCCAATGACCTCAATAGCGTTACCAAATTGACCATACTCACTTTTAATCTCTGGTTGTATCAAGCCGGTTCTTATCCACTCACCCTGGTGTTCTTCATATTGCTCTACAGCACCTTCGTACGCATAGTCTTTGCTATATCCTGTATTGGCAATAAGTAATTTGTCTCCATGAAATGCCAGGTCGGATCCAAAGGTAGCTTCACGCAAAGTCGAATCAGATGGGGTAATCCGTTGATAAGTCGGCTGAGCCAGTACTTGGGTGCAAACAGAAAAACAGATACCACATACCACCAGGAAAGAATAGCGCATAAGAAAAACCAGAAGATCAAATTATTCACTTAGATAAACGTGATTCCTAAGTGTCAGACGACAAGTTCACTCTATTTAGCCCTGGATGTGTTTTCTTGATCACTTTGAGCCCGAAAACATATGTTTGTAGTGAGGCAAAACACGCTGAATGGGTAGGGGAGAGGTATCCCATTTCGTGTTGTATCGCCTTTTACGCAATCCATATTCCGACCGTACGCGTTTTACGAAATGCCAGGGTAGGGGGGAGAAATACATGTTTTGTGCCGGATACCATCTCTTTGGGGCACAGAACCGTATTGACTTAGTATATACGCTTAGTGTATACTTGTAAATGCGATTTGAATGGGATCCAGA
>JBGCEN010000089.1:0-8315 GCA_045106435.1 Rhodothermales bacterium | reverse complement strand
TTATCCTCTGCGCGTATACCCCGATCGGGCCTCATATCTACCTATAGAGCTGTTGAATTGCCGTATGTTGATCATGTTGTAAACCTAGACCCCAATCAAGATGCGTACAATTCAAATCTACTTTTTAACATTAAGCGTTTTTGTAAGCGTACTCTCTTTATGGTTTCACTCTGAAAGAAACCAGCAAATGGGAATGCATCCGTCGATCGCTACTGAATTTCATCTCGACGATCCGGATGAGACATTTAACAAAGCGGTTAAGGCTTATGAAGCAGCCAACTTCTCAGAAGCAATTGAATTATTCTCAGCCGTAGCACAGGATCAGGACGGAGAGCGTGTTGTGCGCCGTGATGCCCTGCATTACCTCGGCCGGGCTTACATGGCACGTCGTAATGAGGAGAAGGCAAAAGACGCATTGAGCGGTATGGTGAAGCTTGAGCCGCCGCGTATAGAATTTGATCCGGATATTGAGTCGCCCAAATTGATGCGGGTTTATTACGATGTTCGTAAAGACGGTAGTGGAGACTATGAGGTACATCAGGAAGCCGGCGTAACCACTTTAGCGGTACTCGATTTTACGAACAACAGCATTGATGATTATGACCGGCTAAATCCACTGCAGAAAGGATTTTCTTCTCTCTTTATCAATCAGCTAAATGGCGCAACAAGCCTGAGAGTGATTGAGCGGGAGCGTATCCAGTGGTTGCTGGATGAGTTGGACCTGCAAGCAGACGAAGGTCGTGTAGACCAACAAACGGCTGTGCGAGCCGGCAAACTGCTTGGAGCCCAGGCAGTGCTGCTTGGATCTTACATCAAACACGGTAAAAAAATTGTGATCACTGCAAGACTGGTTAAAGTTGAGACAGGAGAGATCATAATGTCTGAAAAAGTAACAGGTAAAGCAGATCGGTTTTTTGATTTAGCCGATGAATTAAGTCTCAAAGTGGCGAAAGGTATCAATGTTGATCTGGAACAGAGTGAGTTGGGGGCACGATCAGATACCCGTTCTCTGGATGCGATGATCTCTTATTCAGAAGGATTGGACTTATTAGAGAAAGAAGAATATCAGCAAGCCTACGCTAAATTCTCTGAAGCACTTGAATATGATCCTGACTACCGCCGTGCCAGCATAAAAGCCAAAAGTATTGAGCCGATGTTATATGTCGCCGGCATTAACAATAATTAGGCTACGTCAAATAGTACGAAGCATATTATTCAAACAGAGATAGGTCCTGATCGTAAATCAGGGCCTATCGCTGTTTTTGGGCTTTAAATGCATCAATTGTAGCGTTGTCGAACGGCCATAGCCTGTTGAGGTTTGATGCTTAAACTGTTTAATGTCACGCTATTCCCTTCTTGCGCAGATGTGGATCGTCCGTATCCCTGTAATGGTCGACTTTGCCTTTGTTAGCGAATTTGTTGTTTTCTATAGAAAGGATATACAAGTTTACCCAGTTATTTAACCAGCAATTTCTACCGCTTTTCATCTCAGTCGGAAAGAAAAACTTAGATAAGCGCAGAAGCGAGGCATCATTTTTGGTGGTTAGTGCGTATATTTATGCTATCAACGCTGGGATGAAATTATTTAAAACCAGCATTCTCTAAATCCGGTCGATAGGCACTTTCCCGATCGGATTGAATGGCTAGTGAGCGTAGCTATACTCTGACGCTCTTACCATTCTGATAATAGTAGGGAATTCCCCCAAGTCTATCACTTTAAGTCACAAATTTAAGCTCTCACTTTAGTGGCTGCATGAAAAATTATGTGCAAACCCTGGGTGTGAACTTCAATAGAGCGAGAATCTATTCGGCATGCAGAAATTCTTACATCTAGCCGATGTTCATTTAGATAGTACTTTTCTTTGCCGCTCAGAGCGGTTACGCGCACGATTGCGCAAAGAGTTACGCGCTTCTTTGCGCAGGGCTATTGATTTAGCTATTCAGGAAAAGGTCACCGCTGTTTTGATTGCCGGCGATTTGGTTGAGGAAAAAAGACTGTCTGTAGCAACAGAGTCTTTTCTTTTAGAACAATTTGAGCGGTTACATCTGGCACAGATCCCCTGTATTTATGTCGCCGGCGATGTAGATCCGGGTGTGCCTACGTCCAAAACCCTGGAAATGTCTTGGCCGGAGAGTTTCTTGCATATCAAAACAAGATCACCCAAAGTGATTGAGTTGCAGGATGTTGATGGCACCGCAATCGCCAGAATTGTTGGTGTTGGCCACGAGTTAGCAAAGGAAAAAGAAAACCTGGCACTTCGATTCCCTATGGCACAGGAAGACGTGCCTTACATAGGCGTGCTGCACACGAAGGTGGAATCTGCTAAAGGTGCTGAACTGGCAGCTGACTGTGCACCAAGTCAGGTTACAGATCTAAGGAAGCCCGGATATACCTATTGGGCGCTTGGTCATATTCATCAATCGCAATCTTTGAAAGGCGTTCCTAATGCATGGTATGCCGGCAATATGGTTGGCACAAGCGCTGAAGATTCTGGAATCAAAGGCGGGTTGCTGGTTGCTATAGACGATAATCGAGAAGTAAAAGTAACGTTTAAGGCTTTTTCCAGCGTGCGCTGGTATGATCTGTCGCTGCATGAGTTACATCATGTCAAAAGCGTAGATGATCTGAGCCAGTTGGCAGAACTAGCGTTTGAATTTGAGGCAGATGGAAGCGAATCAATAGCCATTCAGTTGGTCAGAATCAGGCTTTCGGGTATGTGCCCGATGGCAAATGAGTTATTGATAGATACAAAGCGGGCAGTGATTGAAGAGAAGCTTGCGCAGCATCTGAACGTAGACGATGTAGAGTTACGCGTGAACTTTGTAACGCCACTCGTTGATGTCGATATTTATCGAGAAGACTCCCATTTATTGAGCGAAGTGTTGAAAGTGATAGAGGAAGTGTCTGCAGACCCTGAACTACTTGACGATATTGCGCCAGATCAACTGGCTCAGCAATTATCTTCAACTGAAGATCGACAGGCGTACTTGTCTAGTTTGTTAAATGCACTTGACAGAGAAGCTGTTGTAAGATTAACGCATGAGGTAAACCATGCGAATTAAACGATGTGATATTAAGGCTTTCGGACAGTTTAAAGACCAGGAGTTCGAAGATCTCAACCATCCGATGGTTGTGGTTTATGGCGAAAATGAGGCCGGCAAGAGTACGTTCTTTCAGTTTCTCCGGTCGATGCTTTATGGATTTTATCCTGATCAAGCTGAGCAATACAAATATGCTCCGCTGGATGGGTCTACCATCGAAGGACAAATTGCATTCTCAACATCTCATAGCGATGAAATAGTTGTTTCTCGTCGTTTAGACAAGATGCCCAGCGGATTTCTGCTGAATGGGTCGCGGGATGAATTGGGGAATCGCTCTCTTCCGATCCTTTCTCATATCTCACGCCCGGTTTTTGAATCGGTGTACACGCTTGGGCTCTACGATATGATGGAGTTTAGCGGAGAGGCCTGGGAAAAAATTCAGGATCGCCTGCTTGGCAGCTTGAATGATGGCCATGTCCGCCCGGCAAAAGACGTCATCAGGGTATTGGAGCAAGAAGCAGATTCGCTCTGGCAGACGGGCTTGCAGCGTAATTCTTTAGCACGCCAACTGGATGTCCAGCAAAGGGATCTGAAGAAGATGGTGCTTGTTGCGAAAGAGAATGATGAGAAATTGCGCGTGCTGTCTGGAGACGTTGATGCTTTTGTAGAAAAGGAAAAAGCGCTTGAAAATGAGCAGATACAGCTTAAGGCAGAGCGCCGGCGTGTGAAGCGATTGATTCCTATCCATCGCCTCACCAATAAAATTGCCGGACTCCGGGAGAAAGCAGGGGACCTGGAGCCGTACAGACATATACCAGAAGAATCTCAGGTCATCGTTGATACGTTGTCTGAGCAGATCAGTAAAGACCAGGATAAGCTCGACTATGCGCGTCGAGACATTCGCTATGCACAGGCAGAAATTCAAAAGTTTTCCAGAAATCTGCTCACGGAGCCACTCACGAAAGATATCCTTCAGTCTATCAGAGATTTGCCCGACGTAGAGCTCCGGCACCACGTGTATGCGTGTCAGGAAGCACTTGGTAGCTTGCGGGAGGTGCAGATGTATGCGAAGATGTTATCTGTTCGCGTCTCTGTGAGTAAGCCACTCTATCCGTGGCTTGTGCTTGCGCTTTGTGGGGTCTTGATGGTTCTCGCTGGCTTGTTCTGGTTTGACGAAACATGGCTTTGGATTAGTGGCCTTGTGGTTGCTTTGTTTGGAGGGATCCAGGTGTTGGAGGCATCCAGGCATAATCGAACCATTGGATATGATGAGGCTGAAGAATGGCCAGAGGTCGCTGATTTTGAGATTGAAGCCGAATTGCAGAAGCAGGCCATTATCGATCTACTTGAAAAAATACCGCTGCCTTCTATACGATTAGAGAACCCTGATCTCGAACTGGTTTCTGATTTGGAGACCATGAAATCTGTTATTGAAGATTATGATCACCAGGTTCGGGACTACACAGATCAGGATAAAGATTTTCGTATAAGAAACCGCTCTGCTTTGAGCAAGATTAAGCAGCTTAAAGAGCCTTTGCTCGAGCTTGGGGAAGGGGATGTAAATAAAGGCTCTCGCAGGCTTATGGAGCGCCGGAAGGCTGCACGACAGGCTGCTCAGTACGAAGAGACCTTGCAGCAAGACCATCCGGACTGGCTGGAGATGCAAGAAGAGATTGAGGCTATTCAGTCGCCTGAGGCAGATGTTGTCTTTTCTGACGAAGAAGTAATCAGAATAGAATCACGCCTGGAGCAGATCGAAATTGAGCTAAAAGAAGTTGTTGCTACCCGCATCGATAAGTCTAAAGACATTGAGCGTTTAGGTACTGAGCGATCTATGGATTCCATTGAAAGCGAAATTGCGTTAATCAAGGATCGCCATCAGGAATTGAAGCAACGACGAGACAGGCTGCAGCTACTCGCGAATGTGCTGAAGAAAGCGGAGCAGCAGTTTCGTATGAAGCACCAACCGGAAGTTATTCGGTTGGCTGGTGAATACTTGTCTCAGGTAACGAACAATCGCTACAGCCGGCTGGGCATGGAAGAGGAAACGGGGCGTCTTGTTGTGTATGAAGGCGACTCAAACCGGTCTTTCCCGGTTGGACCTCCACTGAGCCAGGGTACTTGTGACCAGATATTTCTGGCCATTCGTCTCGCCATTATCGATCATCTCGATGATGGTAAAGAGCGCGTACCCGTGTTTCTCGATGAGGTGTTTGTCAATTGGGATGCATCAAGAAGAAAGAACGTCTACGGCATCCTTAAGAAGATGTCTGAAAACAGACAGGTCTTCCTCTTTACCTGCCATGAATGGCAAGCTGAAGAAGCTGAAGAGGAACTGGGTGCGCACAGCCTCATGTTGCTGCATCAGAATTAGACCTTTGCTGATAAGCAAAGGCCGTATCCTGGGCTTGATCCAGGATCCAGCTTTACTTTGACTATGCGTCAAAGTGAAGAATATCGAATATCCAACAAGGAATGTCCAATTTCGAAGGCCAGTTAAGCCCTTTGGAATTGGACATTTGTCTTTGGTTGCGTTAGGGAGTATGCCTGGTTGACTGAAACAAGTATATGCAGGAATCACTCAGGACTGCTAGCTCAGAATATTCGGCATTGAAAGATTCCCCAAACCCCAATATTCGCCACTCTGCATTCGCCACTCGTCACTCTGCATTCGCCACTCGCTGCCGTCACTCAGCAGCATTCGCTACTCTGCACTCAGCGCAAGGGCAGGTAACGCGAAGTCTCTCCCATGTGTAAATTCCTGCGTCGTGCCCATCATCCCATGTGAACTTGATTGCGTAGCCACCAACGGGTTCAATTTTGACGTCGTTCCACCGCATCAGGGAAGGGACGAGGAATAGCTCAGGATCTGGCAGTTGTCCCATTTTGTCGTGTCCGCCGGCGCAGGTAGCGCAGGGGCACGTACGGCGTAAGCCATCAAGCGGGAAGATTGTCTGGTGACCGTCAGCCCAGTCAATGGTGAGTGTTTGCTCTTCTTTCTCTACGGTTAATCGTGTGGCGCGAAATGAACTCAATGTATTAGGAGGCAGGTAGTCGGGATGGTATAGTTATTTCTTTTGATTTCAGGATTGGCGATTGCAGGAATTCCTGTTTCAATCGAGCCTGTTCAGAAATCATAAAAATGATACAGTGGGAGAGACGTAAAATGAAACACCCCGACGACCAAATGGTGCCGGGGTGTTTTACAAAGAAAAGATTTCCAGATCGCTTGACTAAGCTTCCTCAGCCTGGTATACATCTTTAAGCAGAATCTGAAGTTTTGAACGACCTCTGTTAATTCTACTTTTTACTGTACCCATAGGGAGGCCAGTGATTTCAGCAATCTCTTCGTAAGCGAGCTGCTGTACGTCACGCAGGACGACAACTTCTCTGAAAGACTCAGGAATCTCATCAAGCGCATCCTGGATATATTTGTCCTGGATGGTGCTTTCAGCGTGATTGTCTGGTCTGAATGTCTCATCTGGCAACTGAAGTTCGTACTCTTCGTTGTCGCGGTTTACAGACTGTAACGAGTACATCCGTCTGCGCTTGCGCTTGCGATATTCAGAGCGAGCCAGGTTGCCGGCGATTGTGTACAGCCAGGTTGAAAACTTGGCTATACGTTGGTATGAATGTCGGTTCCGATAGACACGAAGGAACGTTTCTTGTAGAAGGTCTTCACAACGCTTGGCATCTCCCAAGAAACCATACAGGTAATGGGTCAATCGTTCCGAGTACTTGTCAACAAGAATATTAAAAGCTTCAACGGTGCCCTGTTGGAACTGCTCCATCAGATCTTCATCACTCATCTGGACGAGTGTGTTGTATCTGTTAGAGGTCATGCTGGGCGCATAACGGGATCTTATGGTCTGGGGAGTGTCTAACATGTTCTAATCTAATCTATAAAGAAGGAACAGCGGCTGATCCTTCTAAAAACGGGTGTTTCAATTTTTAGAGAGCTTCCTATAATACGGAATTTATTTTACAAGAGTTTGGGTTTTTTGCGCGATCGTTCCATATATAAAATGAAATTATTGTGATTTGAAAGTAAACAAGCCTGAAAGGAGGGACATTTACTCGAGGGATGAATCATACTGGCCAGATTTCGCGCTGGTACCACGTCAGGCTGTTCGATGTGCTGATCTTGAGAAAGGAATATCTAGATCATATCGGTTGCCAATGTACAAAGGCATAAAGAAAGAGGGCCGATCAAAAGTAAGAGTTGCAACTCACATAAATTGATACTCAATATTAGTTTATAATCAATAAAAAAATCAACAGTCGTTTTGCTGAAAAACGCGCAGGTAAAAAGGATTACAAAAACGTCGGTCCAGATATGCTTTAAAGCTACAGGTGTCGTTAATCCTTGTATTTATATTGAGGAAGGGAAGCAGGTACAAATAATCAATAACTATATGCTTACTTAATCCTGTCCTTCATTCATTCCGGAGATTGGCTACCACGGAAGTGTGGATAAATAAAAATATGGAAGGGTTTTTCTAGCGGTTTTGAGGAATACGACACACAAAAAATATACTTCTTTGCCTTGCTGAAATCAGCGGCCTGGAAAAGTGAGTTGCTTTCTTATAAACAATAATTATTGTATCCCATATCTGGTTTTTTTCATGGCTGTACTACAGAAGTGTATACTGAAATAGACAATTTTTTTCCTGCGAAGAGCAGGCTCTGTCCGCTGGTTTTTAGATCAAAAAATAGCTAAGAACCCTCTTGATAGGCTAAAATCGCGGCTTTGGCCCACATTGATTCATGGTAGATGTGTTGGGGCATGGTGTAGTTGAACTGTAGCGGCGCAGCATTTGCAAAATGTCGGACTGTATGCATTTACGCGGAGACTCACAATCGCGGTTCGTCACTTTTGAGAGGAAGACTAACTCCGCCGGCCCAGAATTATAGGAGTATGATACCATGAAAAATTTACTGCAGAAAAATCAAATACTAAACCTGACCCTTTTCTTTTCTTTATTTTTATTTAGCGGTTGTATAATCGACTCAAATGATAATGAAGGGACAAGAACCCTGCCTGTAGAGTTTCTCTTCTCTATGGATGATGCGGCGATTAATGGAGATGTTGCATCCGTTCAATTCACTGTTGGCTCTGTTACGCCCAATGTTGTTGATAATGGCGCTGTGTTGGCTTTCTTCCGAGAGCAGGGTACGTGGACCGCAATGCCTTATACCTTTGGCATTGAGTCGCCCGATTTGCTCGCTGTAGACTATACAATTACGATGGGCTATGGTTATGATGACGGTTT
>JBGCEN010000088.1:0-6471 GCA_045106435.1 Rhodothermales bacterium | reverse complement strand
GGTATTGGGCCGGTAGCTGTATTTGGTGCAAGTAATTTCCCATTGGCCATTGGCGTTGCAGGTACGGATACAGTCACTGCTTTTGGTGCGGGTTGCCCGGTTGTCGCCAAAGCGCATCCTGCCCATCCGGGGACCAGTGAGTTACTGGCTGGTGCCATCGCAAAAGCAATCAAGAAATCGGGGTTGCCGGCGGGCGTCTTTTCCATGCTTCACGGTAGGGGGCATGAGGTAGGATTGGCAATGGCCACAAATCCACATATTAAAGCCGTTGCCTTTACAGGGGGCTTGCGCGGTGGACGTGCATTGTTCGACGCTGCTGCTGCGCGTCCTGAGCCTATTCCTGTGTATGCAGAAATGGGTAGTACCAATCCTGTCTTCTTGTTACCGGGCGCTTTGAAAGAGCGCAGTGCTGACATTGCAAAAGGCTATTTACAGTCTGTAAACCTGGGTGTTGGACAGTTTTGTACCAACCCGGGTGTTGTCCTTGGGTTGAAGGGTGATGGACTGAAAGCCTTCCAGTCGGAGTCTGGCAAGATTGCTGAATCCGTTGCGCCGGCCACTATGTTGCATCCGGGTATCAGTAAAGCGTTTTCTGGCGGTGTTGAGAAAATACAGGGTACCCCAGGTGTTTCTCTACTTGGACAAACGGCCTCTTCGTTAACCGTTGATACACAAGCTGCGTGCTCCATTTTTGCAACGGATATCGAAACGCTGAAATCCACGCCACATCTTATGGAAGAAGTCTTTGGGCCAACGTCGATTGTTGTTGCCTGTAATTCTGTAGATGAAATGGAAGAGACGGCCGAAGCCCTGGAAGGACACCTAAGCGCCACTATTCACGGGACAAAAGAAGATCTGGAGGCACATCGCAACCTGATCACGATCCTTGAGAAAAAGGTAGGACGCATTATTATCAACGGTTATCCTACGGGGATCGAAGTGTGTGCGGCCATGCACCACGGTGGGCCGTACCCGGCTTCAACAGATAGCCACTACACCTCCATTGGAACGGGGGCCATTCTGCGGTTTGGCCGGCCTGTGTGTTATCAGGGTTTTTCAGAAGATCTGTTGCCGGCGCAGCTACGCAATGCCAACGAAAAAGGCATCTGGCGTATGGTTGATGGTGAGTTGACCAAAGGGAATGTGGCATGATTACTATGACAGCGGCATGTAAAGACTGTTTGATATCACAGCTTTACATGCTGTTTTAAGCATTCGTTCATCACTGTAACTCCGCATTTGAAAGTTCAGCATTTTGTTCTTAAAAAATTTGCTGATGTTACCAACTAAAAATATTAGCTGAGCGGCTTATTAGTTGCGTCAAGGAAACCATTTTTTGGCAGGTGACGTCTTTAATATTAGAGTTGTACAATTGTAATAGATATCATTGTGAACATTGTTGTTGATACATCAGTCATCATTGCTGTAATCGCTAATGAGCCTGTGAAAAGTAGCCTTGTCGCTCTCACCAATGACGCAACCTTGATTGCCCCTTTGTCACTGCACTGGGAAATTGGGAATGCTTTTTCAGCTATGTTCAAAAGGAATCTGATCACCTTGGAGGAAGCAGAAAGGGCTGTATTTCTTTACGAGCAAATCCCGATTGCCTTCAAAGACGTCTCTTTACTTGAGTCTTTACAATTGGCCCACGAGTTAGGCATTTATGCCTACGACGCCTTTATGCTGAGCTGTGGAATGCGGTATAAAGCGCCACTTCTGACATTAGATAGCGGCTTGAAAATAGCTGCCGAAACAAAAGGAATAGTTTGTTTGGAGGCAAAAAAATGACCATTTATACGTATTCAGAAGCTCGTCAAAAACTGGCAACATTGCTTGAGCAAGCAAGATTAGAGGGTGAGGTGCGAATAAAACGGCGTGATGGCCAGGAATTCGTGATTTCTCCGGTCTTTGCAAAAGGATCGCCGCTAGATATTGATGGTATCGATTTGAATTTATCGGTTAAAGATATTGTGTCTGCAGTGCGAGAAGGTCGAGAGCGGGTTTAAAAGTTATATCAACGCCATCTACGGGGCTCGTCGGGAGCGCTGTGCTCGTCCAGGTTAATGGACGCGTAATACCGGAGCATCATACATTATCGAGAACGACCTACGCTATGGCAATAGCTTGGATACAAGAAGAAGTTGAAGCAATTGTAGCTGATTATTTCTTGATGCTGCAGTCCGAACTACGAGGTGAAAGTTATAATAAAACAGCCCATCGAAAAGCACTTCTCAAAATTTTATCTGGACGTTCAGAAGGATCCATTGAACGCAAGCACATGAATATAAGTGCAGTGCTTCAAGACCTGGGGCATCCCTGGATTGATGGCTATAAACCCTATGGAAATTATCAGCAACTACTTTTCGATGTTGTTGAGACTAGATTAGACGCTGATGAGAAAATCATCACGCTCGTGCAACGATCAATATCTGATCCCATCGAATCTCCTGAGATCACCGACTTGAACTCACTATGGGAAAAGGCACCAGATCGAGAGCGTTCAGGTTATGTTTCTGATTCCCGCCGGCAAAAAAAGCCGAACCGACAACCCCGAAGGATTGACTACCTTAAGCTTGAAGCAAGAAACCAGGCACTTGGTCGGGCTGGAGAAGATCTCGTACTTGAATATGAGTCAGCCAGACTTTATCGAGCGGGAAAAAGGAAACTGGCGAGGAAGATTGATCATGTATCTCAAACGCAAGGGGATGGACTTGGCTATGATATTCTTTCTTATGATGAGGATGGGAAAGAACGTTTGATTGAAGTGAAAACAACTTCTTATGGAAAGAGGACACCTTTTTACGTCACTCGAAATGAGTTATCTTGCTCTGTTGATAGAAGTGAGGTGTATCATTTGTATCGAGTATTTTCCTTTCGAAAAGCCCCAAAGCTCTATGGTCTCCAGGGGAGGCTGGATCGGTGTTTAGATTTAGATCCTGTACATTATCTGGCCAGGAGATGATGGTTTACTACATACTGTAACAGCCGGCGAACTGCAAAAAATATTTGCACTTTGTACTTCGATACCATGTTTAACAACATCTTTTGCATTGGATACCCCACGCACATCTTGGTCGATTTATATAGATCTGGGATAAATACCTGGGCCTGTAAATAATACCTTGCCCTTTTATTTTCGCAGATGAAGCCACTTTCGCAGGTTTCAAAATGATGAAGTAGAGCTTGGATTAGCCACGAATATTGCGTTGAACTACTGAACTACGCTCTGCAATTCACGGGTGAGCATCAAATCATTACCCACCAGTTCTTTCAAATAATCCGCAAATGGTATAGTGTTTGGGTTAAAAGCGCAGTACGCAGATATAAAGCATTCGTACTGTATAATTTGCATCCCCCAAAAACTGCGTAAATCCTTGTAATTGTTGAATATCTCGCGATTATCGCGATTCTTTACTCAAAGGATTTATACTTTAGGTTATCATTAATAATCGGAATTTTCTTAAAATGCGACACAAAATCCTACAAACGCTGGCTTTTTCACTTTTGATGGCAGTGTTTTGTATAACCACCTTACCTCGTCAGGCATCTGCATTCTATTTTCAGGAAGCAGAGACCGAGGAAGCAGTAAAAGAAGAAGCTAAAAAAATTGAAGGCCGAGCCAATCGTGAAGTAAAAGAACGTGGCCGGAAGGCTGGTTCTGAAGCTGAACGCGAAGCCCGCAGAAATGGCGAAAAAGCCAAAAATGCTGGCGAAAGAGTAGCACGTGAAGGCCAGGAAGCTGGCGAACGTGTGAGAAGAGAAGGACGCGAAGCCGGTGAAAGGGTAGAACGTGAAGGCCAGGAAGCTGGTGAAAGAGTACGACGTGAAGGCCAGGAAGCTGGCGAACGCGTAAGAAAAGAAGGCCGCGAAGCCGGCGAGAGGGCTGAGCGTCGTGACAGCACGATGAAGGAAAATGGCCGTAAAGCCACTGAAGAGGAGAGAGCAGCCCGCCGCGAAGAAATGGGTGAGCGTGTTAATCCGCGCAGCATCAGAGGCAGCGACATGACGCCTGAGCAGCTGCAGTCGCAGATTGCTGATGCAAAAATAAAAGAGATGGAGCGGCATGAAGCACGCCTTGCGCGCATTGAGGAAATCCGTGGACATGCGTCTACTGAGGGGAATTCAGACGTCATGGAACGCGTGAATGCCCTGATTTCTAAAGAAAACAAAATGCACGAAAAGAAATTGGGCAAGCTTGCTGAAATGGAAAAACGTTTTGCGCAGAAGATGGAAAAGAAGATGAAGGGTAGTAACTAATTGCATTCACAGATACGCTGTCGCTTAATCTGTGAACCGTTTTGGGTTTAAAGTTTAAGGTTCAATGCTTTGACCGAAGAATCCGAATGATGCAATCTGAAATTCATTAAACAATTTTCCTGGTTTTATATTAGAGTCCACTCATGAAAAAATATTTATTGCCCTTTTGCATAACTGCCTGTTTTTTCTTCGCCGGCTGCGGTGGAGAAACAACACAGGAATCTTTGGCAGCTACAGACGACGTCATTGAACTGACAGAAGAAGAAGCCCAGATCCTTGAAGCTGTTGAAGCAGCGCCTATGGAAGCTGAGCCGGTTACAAAAGAAAACTACGAAGAAGCACTGAAGCAGCTCGAAGAAGAGCTTGATGAAGTACAGTAGTAATACCTGGTATTTATAAAAAACCCGTTGTGCTAGTAAGGCGCAGCGGGTTTTTTTATGCCCTTTTATGGCTCACAGCCTGAAAAAGCCCAAAAATATCAGTAACCTTACCTCGACGTTATCCAAATGGATAACTTCTCGAAGTTAAAATTCAAAAGGTAAAAGTTAAAATCCGAGAATTTCCAATTGTTTTGGGGCTTACTTCGAGCTTTTACAGGCAGCGAGTTAATAAATACCTTATCTGAAGAACACTAATATGCCTTTTCGCAAAACGCTCTTCCTCCTTTTTACTTTTAGCTTTTTACTTTTAACTTCCAAAGTATTTGCGCAATCAGAGGCCCCGCCAAATATTGTGCTAATCCTGGTGGATGATCTGGGCTATGGAGATCTGTCGAGCTATGGTGCCACTGATTTGGAGACGCCGCATATAGATGGCTTGATTACATCGGGTATGCGCTTTGATCAGTTTTATGCCAATTCATCTGTCTGCTCACCTACCCGCGCAGCCTTGCTTTCTGGCCGATATCCGCCCATGGTCGGCGTTCCGGGTGTGGTTCGTACGCATGCACAGAATAACTGGGGATATTTGTCGGCAGATGCTGTGATGCTTCCTGAAGTATTAAAGCGAAATGGATACCATACAGGGATGATAGGGAAGTGGCACCTCGGGCTAGAATCACCCAATAGACCACACGATCGTGGCTTTGACGAGTTTAAGGGGTATCTCGGTGATATGATGGATGACTATTACACCCATCGCCGGCACGGGATCAACTACATGCGATTTAATGATGATGTGATTGAACCCGAAGGCCACGCCACTGACCTCTTTACCGAGTGGTCGCAAGACTACATAAAATCCAGAAAAGTATCATCCGCGCCATTCTTTCTCTACCTCTCTTATAACGCGCCGCATACACCCATTCAGCCTCCTGAGGAATGGACCGCAAAAGTGAAGGCACGTGAGCCGGGCATATCAGACGCACGGGCCCGGTTGGTTGCTTTAATCGAACATATGGATGAGGGCATTGGTGATGTACTTGCAACGCTTAAAGACGAAGGATATGCTGATAATACCGTTGTTGTATTTACCAGTGATAATGGCGGACAATTGAATGTAGGCGCAAGAAATGGTCCACTGCGAGATGGGAAGCAAAGCATGTATGAGGGCGGCTTGAAAGTAGCTGCCAGTGTAACCTGGCCGGGGAAAATTCAGGCCGGGTCTCAAACGGATTATGTGGGGGTAAGTATGGATATTTTCTCTACACTCGCTGAAATTGCACGCATCCCGTTAACCCATTTTGTAGAAGGCAAAAGCTTCTTGCCAACCCTGCTTGGCGAAGAACAGAGCTGGAAAGATCGGGATATCTTTTTCTCTCGAAGAGAAGGCGGCACACGCTACGGCGGGAAAACCATCGAAGCCATGCGTCGCGGCGACTGGAAATTACTACAAGACAGCCCCTTCAAACAGCAAGAACTTTATAATCTCGCCAACGACCCGCTGGAAGAAAACAACCTGATAGAAGCTGAGCCAGAAATCTTCCGCTCGATGGCATCTGCTCTCCGCGCTCATTTGCAGGAAGGCGGACGTGTTCGGTGGCAGGAGGAATAGGAGTCTGATAGTCTGAGAGTCGGTGGGTCAGTGCGTCGATTTTAGTCAAAACTCCGTTTGCTTCAACGGCCTCAGGCCATTTTTTTCGACTTACCGACTTACCGACTTACCGACTTACCGACTTACCGACTTACCGACTTACCGACTTACCGACTTACCGACTTACCGACTTACCGACTTACCGACTTACCGACTTACCGACTTACCGACTTACCGACTTAC
>JBGCEN010000087.1:0-12439 GCA_045106435.1 Rhodothermales bacterium | reverse complement strand
ATTCTGCTGTTTTACATGCTGCCGTTCTAAATTGAAAAAGGCGAGCCTTCGGAAGAAGACTCGCCTTTTTACATAGATCAGAATGGCTTAGAAGCCCATTCCGCCCATTCCTGGCATTCCGCCACCGCCATGATCATGATGATCGTGACCGCCGCCGCCAGCAGCTTCTTTCTCAGGCTTGTCTGCAACAACTGCTTCAGTTGTTAACAAGAGGCCAGATACAGATGCCGCATTCTGCAGTGCAGTACGCGTTACTTTGGTTGGATCAATAACACCCTGAGCGATCAGGTTGCCAAACTCTTCTGTACGAGCATTGTAGCCGAAGTCATCTTTGCCTTCTTTTACGCGCTGTACGATGATAGAACCTTCCTGACCAGCGTTGGCTGAGATCTGACGAAGTGGCTCTTCGAGCGCACGGCGAATGATCTGAACACCAATGGTCTGGTCTTCGTTTTCGGTTTTAACTTTCTCAAGTACTGGAAGAGCACGAAGGTAAGCAACACCGCCACCAGCGATAATGCCTTCTTCGATAGCAGCGCGCGTAGCATGTAATGCATCTTCAACGCGTGCTTTTTTCTCTTTCATTTCAGGCTCGGTTGCTGCACCAATTTTGAGTACAGCTACACCGCCAGACAGTTTAGCAAGACGCTCCTGGAGCTTCTCACGATCGTAGTCGCTTGTCGTCGCTTCGATCTGCTGCTTGATCTGGTTGGTACGTGCTTTGATCTGGTCGCTTTCGCCGGCGCCATCAACAATGACAGAGTTGTCTTTGTCGATAACAACGCGCTTGGCCTGACCAAGATATTCAACCGTAGCGTTTTCGAGTTTGTAGCCTTTTTCTTCAGAGATGACAGCGCCACCAGTAAGAACGGCGATGTCTTCCAGCATAGCTTTTCTGCGGTCGCCAAAGCCAGGAGCTTTAACTGCAGCTACGCGAAGTGTGCCACGGAGTTTGTTTACTACCAGTGTAGCAAGCGCTTCTCCTTCAATATCTTCAGCAATAACGAGAAGGGGTTTGCCCATCTGTGCGATTTTCTCCAGAATTGGGAGAAGATCTTTCATTGCGCTGATTTTCTTGTCGTGAATCAACAGGTAAGCGTCTTCGAGGACGACTTCCATGTTGTCTGCATCAGTTACGAAGTACGGAGAGAGATATCCGCGATCGAACTGCATCCCTTCAACAACGTCGAGGTTGGTTTCTGTACCACGCGCTTCTTCAACGGTGATAACGCCATCTTTACCAACTTTTTCGAACGCGTCAGCAATCAAGCTGCCGATGTCAGAGTCGTTGTTGGCAGAAATTGTAGCAACCTGAGCAATTTCAGTTTTGTCTTCGATATCGCGACTCTGCTTGCGCAAGTCTTCGATGACCGAAATAACTGCTTTGTCGATGCCACGCTTCAGGTCCATTGGATTGGCGCCTGCAGTAACGTTTTTCAAGCCGGCCGTCATGATTGACTGAGCCAATACTGTAGCTGTAGTTGTACCATCGCCAGCTACGTCAGAGGTTTTAGAAGCAACTTCTTTAACCATCTGAGCGCCTACGTTCTGGAGCTTGTTCTCCAGTTCGATTTCTTTCGCAACCGTAACACCGTCTTTGGTAACAGTGGGGGAGCCAAATTTCTTCTCAATAATTACGTTGCGGCCTTTGGGACCCAGGGTCACCTTTACAGCATCTGCAAGCGTATCGACGCCGCGCTTCAAAGCGGTACGCGCGTCTGTATCAAAAATGATCTGCTTAGCCATATCTATTATTTATTGTATAAATTACAGGTCAAAAAAATAATCTGGTCCGTCAAAAAGACAGAACAGATTATCCAACGATTCCAAGGATGTCTGATTCGCGCATGATCAGCAGGTCTTCTTCGCCTACGTTGATCTCGGTGCCGGCGTATTTGCCATAAAGCACAACATCATTTGGTTTTACACTCATGTCGATCTTGGTGCCGTTTTCAACACGACCAGGACCTACAGATACGACTTTGCCACGCTGTGGCTTTTCTTTGGCTGCATCTGGAATGTAAAGACCGCTTGCCGTTTTCTCTTCGGCTTGCTCAGGGCGAACGACGACGCGATCGCCAAGCGGAGTGATTTTTCCCATAGTGGTTTTCCTCTTTTAACTGTTGCCTCTTTAGTAGATTACTATTACCCCTAGCTGAGGTATGTGCTGCGCAAGGCAGCCGATAACATAAATTCTATCATTGTTAGCACTCTCGTGTGGCGAGTGCTAAGGCATATTCACATGCATAGAGCGTACCAAGATTGATTATGGCTAATTTGTGTGCCAAGCTTTCATCAACTACTGCCAAAATTGCGCAGCCCGGACAAAACGACACATCAAAAATGTCAATAAGTCGTACCTTGATTTGAATACGCCCTGTGAGTCCCAGAAAGGGCGCCCAATGAACATTAGGGAGTTGCCCTTGTTCCCCTAACCAGCCCGCATTACTTTAGATAAAAGCCGTGGAGAAATTGGATCGAACGTTTATGCTGAAATGGGGAGCGGCTTTTGTCGTTTCAGCTTTCATCGTGGTGCTGGCGACATTGCCACCTTTTTTACCGGCAGAATGGAGAACGATGCTGATGCTATCCTTTTCGAAGATCTGTCATCAAATTCCGGAACGCTCACCGCATATTGCTGGCATTGCACTTGGTGTGTGTCACCGCTGCTACGGAATTTACCTCGGTTTACCTTTGGCGGCCATCGGCTTTCTTTTTCTGAGGAGTTTACCCGTTGCTTCTCAAACCTTACGAATGGGCTTGTTCGGATCGTTGGCCTTACTTGCTGTGGATTGGGGAGCACCGCTGTTAAACTTATGGCATAACACAACTGCGACGCGCATGGTTACCGGACTGCTTTTTGGATTAATTGCCGGCTATTATCTTGTGCGCGTGATTGATGAACATGGACAAGTAAAAGAGTGAAGGCGGGAAATACGGGAGCATTACTCGGCTTGGTCAGGATTTGCTCTCGGGAATCTTCGAAGGAAGTGCCGAACTTGGCTGGCACGTCAAAGGTGTTCTAACGCTAACAATATCAAAATCTATCCGTATTGATTGGCATTTGATACGTTTGATATTATTTTATCACGTATTGCCTGGGCCGTATAGACAATTTGCAGTCAAACGGGAAAGTGATAAGCGAAAAAAGACGCGATAGTGTTCATTGCGAGCGTTCATTGTCCAGTTGATTGTCTATACGGCCTAAAAGCAACCCACCAATTTCAAAACATCCACAGATAAAAGATGCCTAATAAATACCAATCTATATTCCTGGGCGGTGCAATTACCGGGGCTTTAATTCCACTTATCGGACTCGTACCAGTTGTAGGGGGATGTATTAGTTGTCTTGGTTATTCGATAGCCGGCATTGTTGCTGTCTGGCATTTCACTTCAACCCACGAACTCACCATTGAAGGGGGGACTGGTGCCGGCATGGGCGCACTGGCAGGTATCGTTACCGCAATTGTTGGGTCAGTAGTTTCCTATGTTTTGATCGAGCTTGGATTGGCCCCGGGAACAGATCAAATTGTGCAGGACCTTGCAGATTCTGGTGCTTTTGAAGACGAAATGCTGGATTCAATCGCTGGATTCTTTGAGTCTCCACTATCGTATCTGCTCTTCATCGGTGTCGGTTGTCTTCTTGGTGCAATACTTGGCGCTGTAGGCGGTGCAATTGGTGCCTCAATGTTCAAAAAAGGAGGCGAGTTTCCAGCCTAGTTAATGGATTGCTGGAGAGACAGTGATAGGAGGTGAAATCTTCTGTTCACGGTCAAGACTTTTAAAGGCGGTAGACTAGAAGTATTAAAAACTTCTCGTCTACCGCCTTTTTGCTTTAACCCGTCTTCAGCTTCTTCTTGCTCAGCAATACGAAAAGCGGTTTAGTAACGGTTCCTTTTTGATGCGGGCTTGCCTAGTATGTCCTGTACGATAAAAGCTTCTGAGAGATAGTCTTTGTCTTTAAACCGTGCTCTCAGGATCTCAGATGCTGAGCGTTGCTTCTTTTTAGCCTTGCTGACCGGCGTACTGGACGAATCCATGTGTGCGTGCGAATACTTGTCATCATAAAACTCGCTATCTGGAAACGAATCGGTGTACGTTTGACTGGCTTCCAGGGTATTGCCTTCGTATACCTTTTCGGAATAGGTAGTTTTTGATTCTAGTCTTCGTTCTGGAATCTGCCCTTCAAGCGAATGAAACTCCGGTTCTATTGATGTTTCTTTTTTTGCTCGAGATGGAGTAGGTGCAAGTCTTGGTAGCTGCGTACGAGCTGGTTGCTCCGTAGGTGCTTGTGGCTCCGGTTCTGGCGATTCTCTTTTGGTCTGTGCTTCCTGAAAGGCTTCCTGGATTTCTCGCAGTGCATCCTGAAGCGTAGGTGGCCGGCTTTCTCCTTCTGCAAGATCCGTCGGGACCTGTTTTTGTTGCTTTTTCTTTTTGCCCAAAGATTGGATTAATCCATATACAATGAGGAAGCCAACCCAAAGCAGAAATTCCAGATCCATCAGTTTATACTGTAAAATACTTGTTCGATCTAATGAGAATACATGATCGTGTATGCAGCTAACTCCATTACGATAAATGTGTATCGCAGTTTCTTTGGTGTTTGCTTCTTTTACACAGCACCCAGATAGAATCTACAAAAAAAGACAAAGAACAACTGCCGTGAAAGACCTCTAAATCCTTGGAAATTGGAAAATTTCTTGTTGGATATTCGATATTCTCGACATTGTAAAGTTAGGACAATGTTGGGCCTAGCCCATCACAACTATTTTCCGTACGAGTTGTCGGTCTTGGCTTCGCACGGTCAGAAAGTAAATACCTGGCGTCCACGCTGATGTGTTTAGATTAAGGAAATGGCGCCCAGCTGTACGCATCTCAGTGATCGATTGATAAACCTGCCGGCCTAGCAAGTCATACGCGTTGTAGCTGAATGCCATCGTTTCGGGAAGATCTACTGCAAGGGTAACCTGATCTCTCGCTGGATTGGGATATGCAGAATCGATAGAAAAATCACTCGGGGCCGGGATGTCGACATTGATTTCTGTTAGTAACGTTCTTTTTCCGCTTGCTCCATCAATGAACAAGATGCGGTATTGATAGATACCTTTAATATAGAGCTCATCCTCAAAATGATACGACTCTCCTTGATTGGCAGAACCCTCTGACGTGACCTGGGCCAGGGATGTGTAGTTGAGGCTCAAGGGGGTAGAAATTTCATTGGTTGTCAGGTTAGCGCGTTCTATTTCAAATGAACCATTTACTGGCTCTCTTTGCGTGTCCCAGGTAAGATTCACTTTGCCAACTTGAGCATCTGCAAATACTGTGTCAATGGATATTGCAGGATTACTGGTCTCTATGCCGGATAATATCAATGAATAGAGCTGTTTAGCAGTGGCGGCATTTGCTCCTTTGTGAGATACTTTGAGCAGATAACTGCCGGCAACCGGCGTTTCTATATAGATTTGCTCAACAGGATCGACATTGTTTATGCCCGGCCGCGCAGGGGCTTCAGGATTGGATGCTGATAGTGTGTAAGGAAGAAAAATTGCTCCGGATTCACTGTGCTCAAGTGAAAGATCAAGATCGTTGAGCAGTATGGGAGCCCTGTTATTAAGACGCTCGGGTCCAGTTGCATTATTGGGTTGCCCAGGCTGGTCGGTCCAGCTTAGCGTTATTTTTATTGGAGATGTTGAATCGAACTGGTTTTCATCCCGAATCAGTTCGTGCGTATGCGTTACTCCGCCATCAATTTGATCTTCCTGTATGCGTCCTGTTTTTCGAAAGCTGGCGTCTATTTGTAGAGCAGCACGCTCTGTGTTTAGCAGCCCCCAGCCATGATTAAAGTCCGGACCTGTCGCACCAAGGTCAGTTGCTGTGTGTATAACAAGTCCTTTTAAGGTTGCGGCCCGGAGTGGTTGGCCAAGGAGTTGTTCAGCCAACTGTTGTAACAAGACAAGAGATCCTGCTACATTGGGAGATGCCATAGACGTACCTGAATAGCGGGCATAGTCGGTTGTACCACTCGCTATTGGCGACATCAGATTTTCGCCAATTCCCATAATATCGGGTTTGATTCGGCCATCGTCTGTGGGGCCGGCGCTGCTGAAAACGCTGAGTGTTGGTTGCGTGCTATTCTGGCTGAAGCCTAGTGCACCTACGGTTAGTACATTTTTTGCCAGCGCGATACCCGTCATCGAATCAAACCCATCTGTACCACCATCTGCCTGTAGGGGACGGGTTGTGACGTCGTGCGTGATCCATCTGTTTTGTGTATTGAGTGCTCTGTAGAACCCGGATTCAGGGCCGCGGTCGTCTCGTTCATTGCCGGCAGATACAACGGGCAAATAATAGATATTACCGTATGCTACATGATCAAACAGCAACGCATCGTCATCATAGAAACCGAACGAATAATCTTCTGATTCACTGACAGTCGGATCGCCAAACCAAAACCAATCATTTTCGCCTGGGATTACGCTCATTTGCTGCCAGCCCGCAATGCGCCCGTAAGAATGGTTCGAAATCATCAATCCTGCTCTGGCCTCTGACTGCATTTCAGACACGTGGAAATTCCAGTCGTAAGCATACAAGCTGGCATCGGGTGCCATGCCTTTTGCCTCGGGAATCTGCCCACTGGCGATGAGCGTGCCGGCTACATGCGTGGAGTGATTTGAAGTAACTCCACGATCCAGTTGATTTACTTTACTCCCCATTTCCTGATGATCTTTGAGCACTGCGCCGGCATCCCACAGACCAACGTAGAGGCCGCTGCCTGTAAGTTTGAAGCCAAGTTTTGATGCATCGTGGAGCGTGTTGGTGTGTGTGTGGTCACCGGCCAGGCTGTTGTGTGTTGTGAAGAAGACCGGGTGTTGATCTTCCATGCGCACAATCCCGATGGCGCTATGATCTGATAGCGTCGTGAATTCCGGGAAGTTGTTTTGAGCAGCCCAGGCTTTGGCAGATGTGAAGGCTTCTTGTTCTATTTCTCGCAGTTGCTCAACGGAAAATGCAGTGAACTGCGCAACTACGCGCGAGGGCATAATGCCAGCAAGTAAAATGTATATAAAAAGAGTCAAACGGCGCATCGCAGGTGCAGGTCTTAAAGAATTGAATCATCGCGATGACCTGCAATTGCAAAGTTGAGTCCTAAGGCAGCGGTGTATCGAAAAGGCCCGGCGTTGTTTGTTGTTTGATGAGTTGCTCGATGAGTCGGCGATTGGATCTGGCAAAGGCAAAATCATTCAGTTGCACCATGCTTACCCATTGCAATGGCGTGTCATTTTTTGGGGCGGGTGTACCTGATTCAATCCGGCACAAAAACGCGTGCAGCGTGATTTTGAAGTGCGTGTAGGCGTGAGAGAGGGTATGAAACGGTTGCTCAATGGAAATATCGATCGCCAACTCATCCTTTATTTCTCGGTGACACGCGCCGGCCAGCGATTCCTCTGGCTCTTTTTTTCCACCTGGAAATTGCCAAAGACCGCCGAGCATACCGTCTTCAGGCCGGCGTTGGATGAGCAGTTCATTTTTTTCGTTTCGGATAATAGCCACCGCAATATCATAGTGCGGGATGGGAGCTTTTTTCTTCACAAAAGGAAAAGATTCCATCGAGCCGCTGGCAAAAGCACAGCAATGCGCTTGCACCGGACAGGTTGGGCAATCGGGTTTGGTGGGGGTACATACGGTCGCACCCAGCTCCATCATCCCCTGATTAAAATCACCGGGTGCATCAGGCGAGACCAATTCATCAGAGACCGCCTGCAGGTGCCGGCGTATTTTCCCTTTGGTATGATCATCTCCATTACAAGTCAGCCTGGTAATGACGCGAATCACATTGCCATCGAGTACGCCGTAAGGTTTTGAGTAGGCGATGGAAAGCACAGCTGCAGCAGTATATGGACCAATTCCAGGAAGTGAGATGATATCCTCATGGGTATCCGGTACCTCGCCAAGAAACTCAGATACAACGAGTTTTGCTGCTTTATGTAGATTCCGGGCGCGCGAATAATACCCAAGCCCTTCCCAGTTTAGTAATACCACATCGAGTGGCGCATCGGCAAGGTCTGTTACCGTTGGGAAGGCTGTGACAAAACGCTCGAAGTAGGGCTTTGCCTGATCCACGCGCGTTTGCTGGAGCATGATTTCAGATAGCCAGATGTGGTAAGGATTATCTGTTTCACGCCAGGGAAGTATGCGGGCATGTTTACCATACCAGGCAAGGAGTGCTTGTCGGAAAGCTGCGCGCTGTTTGGAAGAGAAGTAGGAGGGAGGCTGCTGTTTTGGCACTAGCGGATTTCTATCTCAACAACCACGCTTTCAACGGATGATCCATTTACCATTGCGTTGAGCAGGACCTCATGTTTGCCCTGGTCTTTGGCAAGCGTCCGCCAAAAGAAAGAGCGCTTGACCAACCAGCTTAACGCCGGCGCCCGCTTGATTTTGTATTCGCTGATTTTCTTGCCGCCCAGCAATTCGGGTAAATTGAAGATCAAGACTTCGCCGGCTTGTACGATGTACGACAACGTCTCTGCCTTTGGCTTGTCTGATTCAGCAATCAGGATATCTGCATCTTGAGAGATAGGCACTTCGGGCTGGACGGGGGCCTGTATAGCTGCGATGCTGAGTACCGCAAATAAGAGCACGGCCGTAATTTCAATGATAGATCTGAATTGGGGCATAAGATATTTTGTACTAAAAAAGTGCAAGCAATTAGGTGCCGTCTTAATACTGTTCGGAGCGATATGAACAACGCAATGTCCATGTGGCTCCCGACTGGACGTAAATATATGAAAAAATTGCGTTTCGGGAAATTTATGGCCGGTATTTTTGTTTAGATTTATTTGTGCTTATTGCATACCAGTTAGACCTACACATCTGACAAGCTCTTTTCTTAACAACAGGGGCGCTCTTATTTAGCAAGCGGACGCGCGAATATAATTGTCCTTTGCCGTATCATAGAGCAAATTATCCTACTAAACAGATTTTTACCGTGATGCGCCACGTTTTAGCTTCTGCATTTCTTTTTCTTTTGTTGGCCAGTACGGCACAAGCTCAGGAGATCGATTCTACCTATAGTAAAAAAATTCTTGAGTACACAACCGACATGCGGTTTGTGAACCCGATGGTAGATCATCTGCCGCATGCTGATTCGATTCCTTCACCGCTGGACTATTTCGGTACCATCATTGGTGCGCCCGGCATCTTGCACGAAACGAGCGAGATTTACGGGTACTTCCGCGCTTTGGCTGAGGCTTCTGATCGGGTAATGGTTCGCACGATTGGTGAGACGGAAGAAGGCCGCGAAATGATTGAGGTGATTGTAGCCGACGAAGTTGTGCTCGCAAATCTCGAAAGACACCGGCGTGATCTGAACATGCTTTCTGATCCACGCGCTTTATCTGACGAAGGAGCTGCGCGATTGATTGAGCGCACAAAGCCCATTTACTACATCACCGCCGGCTTGCATTCAACCGAAACAGGTAGTCCGGAGATGGTAATGGAGCTGGCGTACCGTTTGGCTGTGTCTGAAACAGAGATGATTCAGCATATCAGGGATAATGTCATTCTGATCTTTACGCCGGTTGCAGAACCGGATGGCCGGGACCGTATCGTAGACGTGTACAAGTATCGAGCAGACAACAAAGACGTAGGTCCTGATCTGACTTATTGGGGCAAGTATGCTGCACACGACAATAACCGGGATGGTTTCGGGCTCAGTCTCGCCCTTACGCGCAATATTCTTGATACCTATCTACACTGGAAGCCGCAGGTAATGCACGACCTGCATGAATCTGTTTCTTATTTATATACCTCAACAGGTTTAGGGCCCTATAACGAGCACATCGACCCGATCACCATTAGCGAATGGCACAACCTCGCGCATGAAGAAGTGACAGAGCTCACTCGTTTGGGAATGCCAGGTGTTTGGACGCATGCTTTTTATAATGGCTGGGCAGCCAACTATCTGATTTGGATGGCCAACGTCCGCAATAGCACCGGGCGGTTTTACGAAACGTTTGGCAACTCTATACCTGATACCAAGGAGCGAAAACTTTCAACGCGGCAGACTTCACGCGAGTGGTACCGTTCTAATCCGCCGCTGGAGAAGACCATGTGGTCGTTGCGAAACAACACAAACTACATGCAAAGCGGAGTATTGGCTGCGCTTAAATACACTGCAGATAACCGGAAGGAGTTTGTCGAGAATTACTATACAAAGTCAAAATCATCCGTAACCAAAGGAATGACAGAGGCTCCTTATGCGTGGGTGATTCCCCGGGATCAGCACCGTCCTTTGGCAACTGTCAATCTTGTGAATTTGTTGATGCAGCAAGGGCTGGAAGTGCATGAGGCGATGAGAGATATCGAGTGGCATAAAGCGATGTTGGATGTGATGATGGAAGAAGGTGAAGAAACAGAGGCCATAGACGAAGAGATGAAGCCGGCAGGTACGGCCTCAAAAGGTGACTTCATCGTGCGACTGGATCAGCCTTATCGCACACTCGCACAGGTATTGCTCGATAAGCAAAACTTTCCGAAAGGTGCGACGCCTCCATACGATGACACGGGCTGGACTTTGCCGTATTTGCATCACGTAGAAGCCAGGAAAATCGAGGAAAATAGTATTCTTGATCAGCCCATGCAGTTGCTCAATGCGCCTGTTGAGGTTCAGGGTAGTCTTGAAGGCGGCAGCAATGATTTCTATGTGCTAAATCATACCACAGATGACAACTTTACGGTCTTCCGTTTTCAATTGGATGATGTAAAGATGGAGGCAGCTGAGGCCGCTTTCGAATTGGATGGCAAGACCTTTAACGCCGGCTCTTTTATCATTACAGCGCGCGGCAATGGCCGTAACCTCGATGACAAATTAACCGAAACCGCCGAGGCATTGGGGCTGACGGTTTACAGTACTGGCGAAAAACCTGATGTGGCCACACACGCCGTTGAAACACCGCGCGTAGGCCTGATTCACACGTGGGCTTCCAGGCCTCAGGACGCCGGCTGGTGGCGACTCGCGTTTGATCGCATCGGGATTCCGTATACCTACTTGTCGGAGCAAGATATTACGACGCTAGATCCAGAGGCCTTTGATGTCCTCATTTTGCCTCGCGCACGGACTTCTTCGCAGGGCTTGGTCGCTGGTAACTCGAAGGCCGGCGATCCGATTCCCTGGATGCCTTCAGATGATTATCCCCATCTGGGTAAAATAGATCAGACAGCAGACATGCGGCAGGGTATGGGCTATCAGGGACTGGCAAACCTGCAAACCTTTATCGAAAACGGTGGCGTTTTCATCACCTCTGGCTCAACAGCAGCGTTTCCAATAGATATGGCTTTGACTCGAAATGTTAGCATCAAACGCACAAGTGATCTTGTGGTGCGTGGCTCTGTGCTGAGGGCTGAAGTGGCTGACACTACAAGTCCAATATTGTATGGTTACAAGGACGACATGGCGGTGTATTTTAATCAAACACCCGTACTGCAGGTGAACAAAAATGTCGGCAGCTACCGTACGCCGGAGTGGTACAAAGACGAAGTATGGGAAAAAGAGATACCCAGGACCGTTTTGAAATTTGCCAAGTCAGACATCTTGATGAGTGGTATGATGAAAGGCGAAAAAGAACTGGCCGGTGCGCCTGCTGTGGTTGATGTCCCGGTGGGAGAGGGACATGTCATTCTATTTGCTATTCGTCCGTTCAGACGATGGAATACACAAGGCAGTCACTCCATGGTTTTCAATGCGATGCTGCACTGGAATGACTTGCGCACCGGATGGCCTGAGCGACCGGTTGAAGAATAGACTTGGCTAAGTCTGAAAGAAAAAGGATTTGAATATTGAACATCCAACAAGGAATGTCCAATTAAGAAGTGTTTTGATTGAAATTCAAGATTCCTTGATGGGTGTTCGATATTCAGGGTCTACGAGAAAATAACCTATGCAAGACCTGAAAGCGCAGTTCGGAAACATAGATATTTATCTTTTTGATCAACTGCTAAAAGGCCGGTTGACGCCAGAAATGCGTATTTTAGACGCTGGCTGTGGGAGAGGGCGCAATATCCGGTATCTGTTGCAAAATGGCTTTGATGTAACGGGTATCGATGCCGATCAGGATGCGATCACGTATGTACAGTCCATCGCCAAGCGACTTGCGCCAGATAAGCCGGCGAACCGCTTTGCTGTAGGAGAGATTGCATATCTGCCTTTCGAGCCGGCTGCTTTTGATGTGGTGATAAGTAGTGCCGTTTTGCATTTTGCAAAGAACGAAGCACACTTTCATAAAATGGTCGATGAGATGTGGCGCGTACTAAAGCCCGGCGGCTTTTTGTTTGCTCGATTGGCATCCACTATTGGCATTGAGAAGGAGGTCGAGCCGCTAGAAGGGAGATGGTTTGCACTTCCAGATGGCAGCAATCGTTTTCTGGTTGACCAAAGAAT
>JBGCEN010000086.1:0-9669 GCA_045106435.1 Rhodothermales bacterium | reverse complement strand
GTGGCGAATGGTTTTAGCTATCAAACAAAGCTTGTTTTCGCCCGGTGGTAATCGACGGTCTACTCCAACATTCGATGGACTGTTGCACGCCAATATGCAAATTCCCGTGAAATGAATTCCAGCAGTGCTTTCCAGCCGGCTCAACGTGCTAACCGCGAGGTACCTAACCTGACAAGTTGATGCTGTCGGATGTGAATTAATAGGGAGAAGCGATGACAGGAAGATTATGAGAGAATGCTTCCCCCCTTACCTTCTTCCTGTCAAAAACCTACACGACTTTGCAAATAAAGTCTACACACCCTAAGTACAAGCACAAGTATCCAGTCATGTCATGCTGAGCAAAGCGAAGTATCTTTGCAAAGCGCAATCGTCTAAGAAATGCCTGAACGTAGCGTTTTAGAAGTGTTTGTGTGTACCTAGACTCTTGTGAATGACAAACCCCCAACAAGGAATGTCCAATAATGCAGTGTTTTTTGAGCTTTCATTCGATCATATCAAGATCTCTTGACTTGAATGGGCAAAAATTGGAACTATATTTGATTCATTATTTAGAACCAATCTAAATAAAACGTAGTACCTGGATGGATAAGCCTGTGAAGATCGCCCCCGTAGAATTAGATGCCCCGATTGAAACCCACACAGCCGGGTTAGAGCAAATTATTGTATCGCGGAGGACGATTCACAAATTTTTGCCTGCGGTGCCATCAAAAGAGATTTTTCTTAAATCCATAGATGTGGCACGATGGGCGCCCAATCACAAGCTTACAGAGCCCTGGCGTTTTTATCTGATCGGCAATGAGACCAAAGAAGCCATTGCCCATTTAAACGCCCGCATTGTTGCCGAGCGAAAAGGGCCGGAGGTTGCCAAGGCAAAATTGGCGCAATGGCTTGCGGTACCATCCATGGTTGTTGCCACGTACAAAAAAGCCGGCGATCCCTGCCGAGAAAAAGAAGATTACGCATCGACATGCTGCGCCATTCACAACATGTCGCTCTATCTATGGAGCGAAGGCATCGGCATGAAATGGTCTACTTCAAAATCTACCCAGTCGCCTGAGTTTCTTGATTTGCTTGCGATTGATGCAGCGCGAGAGGAAGTGGTAGGCCTGCTGTGGTGCGGCTATCCGGCAGATGTGCCTGAGAAAACAAGGAAGCCTGTTGGATCGATTGTGCGCGAATTACCCTGATCGACTTTGTCTGTTTGACAAAGTCTTGAATATCGAATATCCAACAAGGAATTTCCAATGTTGAAGCGTCTTCGGGAATGATGTAAACAGAGTTGAATTCATCAAGGTATTGAGACTCCTGTTCTTCAATCCCTCGGTGTTCGATATTCCTTGTTCGGTGTTCATTATTCAAAACCGCGCTACTTCAGATAGGCATACGTAACTCCCTGATCGACTTTGTCTGTTTGACAAAGTCTTGAATATCGAATATCCAACAAGGAATTTCCAATGTTGAAGTTTCTTTGATTCCTTCGGTGTTGGACATTCCTTGTTCGGTGTTCATTATTCAAAACCGCGCTACTTCAGATAGGCATACGTAACACCCGGCCCGCCTTCTTCCCATGGGGCGTCTTCAAATTTCTCAATGTCCGGGCTGCCCGATAGATACTCGTGTATTGCCAATCTCAAAGCGCCGGTACCTTTACCATGTACAATTTCAACGCGCGACAAATTGGTCGTTAACGCATTGTCTACAAGGCGGGTAACTTCAGACAAAGCACCTTCAACTCTTTTGCCCCGCAAATCTATCCGTTGCTGCGCCTGCATTACACTCAAGCCATCATCGTTGGCAGCCTTGATCTGGCTAACCACAACTTTCTGTTTGCGCGGGCCGGCAACTTTGGTCAACCTGTTTACTTTTACCCGCATGTGCATCGAGCCGGCCATAATCACGGCATCTTTGCCCGACATTTCCATCAACTCCGCTGTGGTCTGGCCACCATCCAGAATTACCTGATCGCCCACCTGCAACGGTTCTTGCGGCCGGCGTTCTTCCCGTACGTTGACTGGAGTGCTCTTCTTCTTTCGTTTTTGCTGTTTTCGAACCGTTGTTTTTTTCTGCTGGTTCAATTCCTGCTTAAACGATTCCAGCCCCGAACGTGCTTCTTTTGTTGCTTGCTTGGCCGCCTGGCTTTCTTTGATCTCGCGAATGGTCCGTTCAATCTGCGCATTTGCATTTTGAACAACCGCCTCAGCTTCGGCTAATGCTTTACCTTTGATATCCTCTCGCTGGGCCTCCAGGGTATCAAACAGTTCTTTGTATTTGGCGCGTTCTCTCTTTGCTTCTGACAGGGCAGATTCCGCTTCATGCAGTCTGGCTTCGAGCGAAAAATTCCGTGACTCAAGACTTGTCAATAAATCTTCCATACGGGATGCCTGACTTCCAATAAGCGCACGTGCTTTTTCGAGTATAGCCGGGCTTAATCCCATCCGGGAGGCAATTTCAAAAGCATAAGACGAACCGGGAATGCCCATCAGCAATTTATAGGTCGGCCTCAGCGACTCCTGATCAAACTGCATGGACCCGTTTTCCACAAAATCTGTGTTGTGCGCAAACACCTTGAGGGATCCATGATGCGTGGTTGCTATGGTTTTGGCTTTTTTATCGGTAAGGGTTTCAAAAACAACTTGCGCCAGGGCAGCACCTTCAGCCGGATCAGTACCCGTGCCGGCTTCATCGATTAATACAAGCGTTGAAGCATTGGCCGTCGTTGTCATTTTCTTCAAATTCGCCACGTGCGAACTGAAGGTAGACAGATCATTCTCGATCGATTGCTCATCGCCTAAATCAACCACTAGTTGCTCAAACACAGAAAAGGTGGACAATTCATCTGCCGGCAGCGGCAAGCCGTACGCCAACATCAATGCAAAAAGTCCAACCGTCTTCATCGCCACCGTTTTCCCGCCGGCATTAGGCCCCGTTAAGATGAGCGTAAAGGCATCCTTTCCGAGTGTCAAGTTCAACGGCACCAGTTGGCGCAAATCCGTTTCCGACTTGCTTTGCATCATGAGATGCAAATGCAGCACAGGATTGCGCCCATCACGAATATCGATTTGTCCGTCGTCAGAGATTTTGGTTGCAAAAGCGTCAAGCTCGTTGGCAAGCCTGGCTTTGGCCTGTACCAGATCTACAAAACCAAAAACAGACAACCCTTCGTTTATTTCGTGAAGGTGTTGCCTGATTTGCCCGGCAATTTCGATCAGAATGCGCCTTACTTCATGATGCTCTTCTGCTTCTACAGAACGGATCTCATTGTTCAGTTCAAGACAGTTTGCCGGCTCAATGTATACTGTCTGGCCGGTTGCAGACACATCATGCACAAATCCTTTGACTTTCCTTTTGGCTTCAGCCCGGACAGGAATGACCATGCGGCCACTCCGCATCGTGGGCTGCGCTTCCGTAGTAAAGCCTTCTCCCATAGACTTGTGCAACTCGCTCAACAAGCTGGATCGTAAACGAGATTGAACCGAAATACGTTTTTTTCGAAGCCGGCGTAACTCAGGAGAAGCTGAGTCTTTGATTGTGCCGTCATCTTCCACGATGGCTGCCATGCGTTTCTCAAGCGCCGGCAGCGGCACGATGGCGCTAATCGGTCCAAAGAGACTGGGATATTGTTCGCGACGATCAGCAAAAAAACTGCGTAAGTTTCTTAGCATCTCCAGCAATCGCAATACTTGGAGCAGCACCTCCGGCTCTGTAGTAGAGCCGTGCGGCACCAGCGACTTAAGATGTGGCCTTACGTCATCCACACCATATAAAGGAAGGGAGTCGTCAAAACGAAATACATCCTGAAATGCAGAAACCTGACTCAGGGCCTCCCGAATCTCTTCGGGATCAGAAGAGGGCTTTAACGCCGCGAGACGTTCCCCTCCCATCCGGCTCAGCATAAAGCTGGCCAGCCGGGTACGGAGTACGTCAAAGCCTAATTTCTCTTCTACAGATTCAGGATACGTTTTCATTCATCATAACCCAGAATGGCATGATCACCCACATTGATCATCCTTGGCTTGTCTCTTACTTGTGCGTTTTGTCCAATCATTGAGTTTGCCAAAATTGCATTCTCAACATGGGCATTGGCAAAAATTACACTATCTCTAATAATAGCGCCATTTACTTGCGCGCCTTCTTCAATAGACACATATGGACCAATAACAGCATTGGATACTTTAGCGCCCGGACCGATATACACGGGGTCTTTTATAAGGCTGTTGTGAATCTCGCCCTGTTTCAAGTCACTCACTTCCTTGGATAGAATGACTTTAGTCGTTTCCATAAGCGCCTTGATCGTACCGCAATCCAGCCATTCGGATACAGACGCCGTTTTAAAGACAAGCTTGGCCTTCAGCATTTGATCAAAAGCATCTGTGAGGTAATATTCCCCGGTCGGGCCCTTACGGTCTTCTTCGATCATGATGTCTATTTCTTTTCGAAGATTGGCCAGCTCTTTAATGTAATAGATCCCAATCAATGCCTCATTAGAGATGAGGGTTTCTGGTTTTTCAACAAAAGCGACAATACGATCGCCTTCTCTTACCGCTACCCCAAAACGGCTCGGATCTTCTACAAATTTAACCCAGGCAACTACATCCGCATCTTCAAGCGTCACTTTGCCTTCCATATCAAAGAGCGTATCCGCAAAAACGACAATGCCTTCTCCTTCCAGATAGTCCTTTGCAGCGTAAACAGCGTGCGCAGTACCCAGCGGCTTTGTTTGCACACAAAAATGTGCCTCCATATTTCGCTTTTTGCAGATTGCTGTCAACTGATTTCTTACGTTCTCGCCAAAGTCGGGTCCAAGAATAAAGACACCTGCGTCCGGAGGAGTTGGCAAAATTCGAACAAAAGTGTCTACTATTCTCTCCACCAATGTCTTCCCTCTCACAGAAAGGAGTGGTTTAGGAGTTACATGCGAGTGTGGCCGAACACGGGTCCCCCTGCCGGCCATTGGTATAATTAATTTCATAGATCTGATATGCCTCTTTCTATCCATTGCTGCACGATAAGCCCTTTATACCCACGTTTGTTCGTTGTGCTTCATACAAAATCTCACGATTTGGTTCTACTATGATGTACTTTTGTATGATTTAGTGACATATCGTTTAAAAATGAGTCAAATAGTGCAGGCTAGCAAGATTTTCACAGGCGATTCCTTTTTATTTCTCTAATTTTTAGGACACTTATTCAAGGGCATTGCCTTCAATTGTACTCAAAAAGCTATCTTTTGGCCTTTGGCATCATAATTGGAAAATATTTACACATCGAGTTGGTATACAACCAACAACAATTTTATTACGAAACACAGTCTTAACTAAAAAAGTTGAGAACATTATGAAAACGCAAAAGACTCAAAAATTATATACACTTCCGCTCCTGCTGCTTATGGCGTTCAGTCTCACAATGATGGGCTGTGCGAACATGAGCAAAGCTGGTAAAGGCGCTGCAATCGGCGGTGCTGCCGGCGGTGCCATTGGAGCAATAATTGGCAAAGCCACAGGTAAAACGGCCACAGGAGCCATTGTTGGTGCAGCAGTAGGCGGTACAGCCGGCGCTATTATCGGCAAGCAGATGGATAAACAAGCTGAAGAATTGGAAGCCGAACTGGAAGGCGTTGAAGTTGAACGCGTAGGGGAAGGCATTCAGGTTACGTTTGATTCGGCGATTCTATTTGAAGTCAACTCTTTCACTTTGTCAGATGCTTCAAAAGAAAACCTGGATGATTTGGCTGCAAGTCTGAATGAATATCCAAACACAGAAATCATCATTGCCGGCCATACAGACAGCACCGGGCCGGAAGACTACAATGAGAAATTATCAGAGCAACGTGCAGACGCTGCAGCTACAATTTTAGTCAAACATGGCGTTCCTGCAAACCGCCTGAGCATTGTAGGTCATGGCGAGACACAACCGAAGTCATCCAATGACACGGCATTTGGTCGTCAGGAAAACCGCAGGGTTGAAGTGGCTATTTTTGCATCAGAAGAGTATCGTAATGAGCTTGAGACGCAAAATAATTAGGCTTTTAGAACCGTTAATAAGCAACTAGTTGGCTTCTTTTGTGTCCTCCTTAATAAATTTAGTACAAGAATCTATTTAAAATTCTGTACATTGGGCACTTGAATCCTCCTTGATGCAATCAGACTTTCATGCTTATTTTCAGACAAACTGACAATTACCACTGATATCAGTTCGCAAGAAAATATTTTTAAACCAATACTCGTTCCGTCAAACCAAACTCGAAAACCAGAGGTTATGAAACCAATAAATCGCGCCTCTTTGTGCAATTTAAAAAACGCTGTACTTACACTAACACTGCTTGCCTTTACAGCTGGTAGTGCCCTGGCCCAAGAGACCAAAACGGTCGTAAAAGAAGGTCAGGAATACAAAATGAAGTACAATGAAGCGCTTGAATTTGCCAAAGCAAAAAAATATACACAAGCTTATGCAGCTTACGAAGAAGCCATTCCATTGGCAGAAGCCGCCGGCGATGCTGATATCGTAAGCAGATCAAACAAAGTACTTGCGCAATTAGATAATTCGTATGGTACAAGATCTTTCAAAGCGGGTAACTTCGAAGAAGCACTTGCTCATCATGAAAAAGGTATCTCCCGCAAAAATGACTATGTGCCCAACCATTATGGCAAGGCAAAGTCACTTGAAAAACTAGATCGCTGGGATGATGCCGTTGTACTCTTGCAGGCCGTAATGGGCATGGGAGATCGCAAATCTGCCAACGCTGCAGAAAAAACGATTCGCGGACATTATGTCTATCTCGCTTCTTCAAACCTGAGCGAAAATCCTTCAAGGACAAAAGCACAGGCTGCGCTCAACAGCATTGAAGAAATGTTAGGATATGTCGAAGCTGATGCCGACGCCTTCTATTACCAGGCTGAAGCAAATAAAACGCTTGGCAACTACTCGGATGCCATCTCTCTTGCTGATCAAGCACTGAGTGCACACCGCGGTAGCCGTACAGACAAAGCAAAGATCTACTTTGTGAAAGGCGAAGCCTTGATGAACTCAGGTTCCAGCACAGCTGCTGCTGAAGCGTTCAACAATGCGCTTTATGGAAACTACAAGCCATTGGCACAGCACTACCTTGACGAACTCAAAGGTGGTAACTAAGATCTGAACAACCGATCTTTCAATATTGAAAAAAGCCCGCGATCTGTAATGATCGCGGGCTTTTTTTCGTTTGTCAGTTTTTCAGCACTTGGTATTCAGTTACTGGTTTTCGACTGAACCACTCTTTTACATTTGATAATTATAAATGAAAACTGACAGCAAAAACTGGCGATAGAAAACAGACTTCGTCTTGCAAGGAATCCCCTTTGAATTTGCGTAGTATACGCATCTTCAGAGCAATGAAGGCCACTTCTTGTACTGTTCAACGACTGCCAAACGAACCGATAAAGCTGAACAGTGCACAACTATTGTAGTACACAAGCGAACGCACGTCTAAATCGTTTTTTTCTTTGTTTTGGGATTCTCTCATGACTTCTATTGAACATTCTGTCGTTTCTTCGTCAGCCTCGATACATGAAAGCACGAGCATTGGTGCTTTTTGTGTTATTGGTGATCATGTGAACATTGGCGCTGGGTGCCAGATCGGTCATCATGTTGTAATACACGACCACACGGTTATTGGTGATCATGTTAGAATCGATGACCATACAACCATTGGCAAGCAGCCCATGCGCTCTCCCAATAGCGCGGTGACTGCAGATAAAATTCAGCCGGCTGCCCTAATTGGCAACCGCTGCCTGATTGGAGCCAGTGTCGTGCTTTATGCCGGATGTACACTCGGAGAAAAAGTACTGGTGGCCGACCTGGCTACTATACGGGAAGAAGTATCCGTTGGAGATTACACCATTGTAGGACGAGGCGTGGCCATTGAAAACAAGTGTACAGTAGGCCGCTACTGCAAGCTTGAAACCAATGTATATCTCACAGCCTACTCTACCGTTGAAGACCGCGTATTTGTAGCCCCGGGTGTTCTCACCAGCAATGATAACTTTGTTGGACGCACCGAAGAACGATTCAAGCACTTTAAAGGTGTAACCATTAAGAAAGGCGGCCGGCTTGGCGTTGGATCCGTGATTTTGCCCGGCGTTGTTATTGATGAAGACGCGCTTGTTGCTGCCGGCGCTGTATTAACACGAGACGCCAATGCCCATATCATTTATGCCGGACTGCCGGCGAAGGAATTCAGGCCCGTCCCCGACGACCAGAAACTTGACAACCAAGGATGGAAAGATCATTGATTTGCTATAGAGGATAAGATGCAAGACATAAAAATGGTGGACCTGCGAGGCCAGTATCTCGCAATTAAATCGGAAATAGATGAAGCCATCCAGTCTGTCCTGGATCAAACTGCTTTCATCAAAGGCCCTCCGGTCAAAGCTTTTGAAACAGATTTAGCCGCCTATGTTGGCTGCGAAGGAGCCCTGGCTGTAGGTAATGGTACAGACGCGCTACAAATTGCATTCATGGCGCTGGGTATCGGCGCAGGTGATGAGGTGATTACGCCGGCCTTCACGTTCATTGCTACAGCTGAAGCTGCAGCACTTATGGGTGCAAAGCCGGTGTTTGTAGATATTGATCCGGAAACATTCAATATGGACCCGACCAAAATCGAAGCCCTGATAACACCGAATACAAAGGCCATCGTACCCGTACATCTCTTTGGACAATCGGCAGATCTGGATCCGATTCTTGCTATTGCTAAAAAACATGGTCTATACGTAATCGAAGATTGCGCACAAGCTATTGGGGCAACGTATAAAGGCAGAAATGTGGGCACGGATGGGCACTTCGGTACGCTTTCCTGCTTCCCGTCGAAGAACCTGGGCGCCTACGGAGATGCCGGCGCGATGTATTCCAATGACGCAGATCTGCTCCATAAAGCACGCATGATTGCCAATCATGGATCGCAAAAGAAATATTACAATGAGCTGGTCGGGATAAACAGCCGGCTGGACACCATACAGGCGGCTATTCTTGGTGTTAAACTGCGTTACCTGGATGACTACATTGCGGCGCGTCAACTGGCGGCTAAACGGTACGACCAGTTATTCGATGCCCATGACGACATTAAGACGCCGGCGATTGCACAAACCAACGAACATGTGTACCACCAGTACACCTTGCGTGTACAACGCAGAGATGAACTTTCGACGTACCTGAAGTCTAAAAACATCCCGCACGCAGTGTACTATCCGGTCTCCTTACACCAGCTTCCTGTTTTCGAATCCAACAAAGCCTCAAGAGCAGGAGATTTAACAGAAACCATGCAGGCCTGCAAAGAAGTAATCTCGTTGCCAATGCATACGGAGCTTACACAAGAGCAGCAAACGTACATTGCCGAAAACATCATTGCGTTTTCCAAGAAACAACCGGTCTCAGTATAATTCGATTCTAAGCTCGACTTTGTCCAATAAGAAAATGTCAAAGCCTCTTTTTAGCGCCACCAGGGTCTTTTTCGATTATTTATACGTCTCGGTTTACCAACCAGACCTGGATAAATTAAACGGCGAAGACTCAAAAGGTAGGTCTAACATCGAGATAGCGCTTAAAACCCCTTCAACATTGGACATTCCTTGATCGGTGTTCGATATTCGAGACTTTGTCCAAAAGGACAAAGTCGAGCTAAGTACTGATTCTATA
>JBGCEN010000085.1:0-8570 GCA_045106435.1 Rhodothermales bacterium | reverse complement strand
GCCGGCGCAAAGAATGACTGCGCTGCCTGAGATTCCGGGTATGGCCCTCGACGCGTATTTGGCCGTGTTGAGTCATATCGGACTCACCGCTTACTTTGGTTTGTTAGATATAACAGACCCCCAGGCCGGCGAAACCATTGTCGTATCTGCGGCTGCCGGCGCTGTCGGATCTTTGGTTGGGCAAATTGGCAAAATTAAAGGATGCCGCGTGATCGGTATTGCTGGCAGCGACGAAAAATGCAGATGGATTACAGAGGATCTGGGTTTTGATGGAGCCATCAATTATAAAAAAGAAGAGATGCCGGCTGCACTAAAACAGCAGTGTCCAGACGGGATTGATATCTATTTTGATAATGTTGGAGGCAAAATCCTCGATGCGGTAATGGCACAGATGAATATGCACGGACGCATTTCGGTCTGTGGGATGATTTCTCAATACAATGCCATTGAGCCGGTGCCCGGGCCTTACAACTTCATCTCGATTATAGCAAAACGCTTACGCATACAGGGGTTTATCGTATTAGATTACTATGACAGAAGCGAGGAGTGTATTATGCAGATGGCTGAGTGGATCGGTGCCGGCAAAATCAAATATCGCGCTGATTTAGTTGAAGGGCTTGAACAAGCGCCGGCGGCTGTCAATAAATTATTCGAAGGGTCCAACCAGGGCAAATTGATTATTAAGGTGGCGGAACGGTAAATGGTTTAGAAATGGCTTAATATGTGCGTATGGTTTTGAATGAATACCGAACCCCTCCATTATTACCATTGTATAAATCTTTAAAGTTGTAATGATAACGAAGCTATCGGAAGAAGAAATCAGTGAACACCTTGATACCCTCAACCAATGGTCACTGGCAAACGGAAAACTCCACCGCGAGTACCAGTTTAACGACTTTATAGAGGCTTTTGGATTTATGACAAGAGCAGCCATTGTCGCTGAAGCCATGAACCATCACCCGGAGTGGTTCAATGTCTACAACAAGGTTGTCGTCGAACTCACCACCCACGATGTAGACGGCCTGAGCAACTACGACTTTCAACTCGCCGCCAGAATGGAGCAACTGGCCTCTGGCACGTAGAAGGGAATTTAGAACAGTAGAATGTAAAACTGCAAAACCGCAGAAGGTGATGGGGATTTAGGACTGCCGTATGTAAAACTGCAGAACCGGAGAAGGCGGGGGGGAATAATTGCACAATGCTAGATGTTATTCTCTCTGGTCATCCTGAACGAAGTGAGGGATCCATAGAAGGTTTTATCAGAGCTCATCCTCTGTCAAATCTCGCCATGTTGGATTCTCCGCGAGGATCAGTGCAATTTTCTTCTTTCGCGTCCATCTCTTCAGTTTCTTCTCTCTCCATATGGCTTCCTGTATATCATCGTATCTTTCGACGTAGACAAGGCGATGAACTCCATATTTAGAAGTAAAACACTTCTTGTTACCAACACTATGCTCGTAAACTCTTCTTAAAAGATTATTTGTGACACCTACGTAAAGCGTTCCATGCGGCTTGCTTGCCAAAATATATACGTACCCTGTCTTGGCCATCGTCTTTATAGTGAAATTGATTTTTACATAAAGACAAAATTGAGTCGAAGATTATAACTCTAATGGTTGCTGGGGAGTGTAAAAAACCTCATTGCTACCGGTTCTGGAGCTTATCTAAATTCAGAACATTTCTTTTGATAAAACCTTCTATGGATCCCTCACTTCGTTCAGGATGACCGAGAGGGTATGGGTTTTACATTCTCCAGTTCTAAATCCTCACCTGCCTTCTGCGGTTCTACAGTTTTACATGCTGCAGTTCTACATTCCTTACCCATTTTCCCGCAAAGCGAGCCTGATCAGGTCTTCGACGGATTGGGTGTCGGGGCTGGTGCGAAGTACTTTTCGGAGGTTTCTTTCGGCTGCTGCGCGGCTCAGGCCTAATGACTCAAGCGCTGCCAATGCGTCGGCGCGTGCATCGTTTTTATCGGTGGATGTGCCCCCCAGGGTGGGCGCGCCTCCCAGGCCATCTACCTTGGCGAGTTTGTCGCGGAGTTCTACCACCATGCGTTCAGCTACTTTTTTACCAACGCCGGGGATTCTTGTAAGAAATGCGATATCTCCCTGTACCACTTTATCTCTCAATTCTGCGGGACGCATGGCAGAAAGGGCTGCGAGGGCAAGCTTTGGTCCTATACCGGAAACGCCCAGCATGATTTCAAAAACAGTCCGCTCAGCGCGCGTGAAAAAACCGAACAACTGGAGTGCGTCTTCCCGTACGTGTTGATAGGTAAATAGCTTGGCTGCTTCACCGGTCGCCGGCAAATGCTCGTACGTAGAGGTTGGGATCAATACAAAATAGCCAAGCCCCTGAACATCAATGATTGCTTCTGTGGGCTTTTTCTCTGCAAGTGTTCCTGAGACGTAGGCAATCATTGTGAACGTTTAAAGTCAAAAGGGTAAAGATAAAAGGCGCTTGTTTTACTGGAATATAACTATCCTTCAACCATATATGCCTGTCGATTCCAGCGCATCACGATGGGGAGGCGCCGGCCTACGCCAAAGGCCTTTTTAGAAACACGTAAACCAGGAGCTGCCTGCCGGCGCTTGTATTCGTTGCGATCTACTTTGCGGAGAATGTCGTGCACAAAATCAATGGTCTGATTTGTAGCAATTGCTATTTTATCCAGATCCAGTTGCTCCTCTATATAGAGGCGTAGTATTTCATCCAGCAATGGATACGGGGGAAGCGAATCTTCGTCTTTCTGATCAGGTCGTAGCTCAGCAGAGGGGGGTTTGGTAATGGTATTGCGAGGAATTAACTCGCGGCCGGCGCTTTTGTTGATATATTCTGCCAGGGCAAAAACGTGCATCTTGAAGACGTCTGCCAACACGGCAAGTCCGCCATTCATATCGCCATAGAGCGTTGCATAGCCAACAGACATTTCGCTTTTATTGCCCGTGGTTAGCAACAAGTGGTTAAATTTGTTGGATAAAGCCATCAAGGTAACGCCTCGCGTACGCGCCTGAATGTTTTCTTCTGCGATCCCCGGGGTTGTGCCTGCAAATGTTGCTTCCAGCATCTCATCAAAAGCAGCAACCGCCGGCACTATAGGCACGTTGTGAAACTCAATGCCATAGGCTTCGGCAAGCGCCACCGAATCATCAACGGACCCGGAAGATGAATACTTGGATGGCATCGTTACGCCAACCACTTTTTCAGCTCCCAGTGCATGTACAGCGAGGGCGCAGGTCACGGCTGAATCAATACCACCAGAGAGTCCAACCAGCGCTTTTGAAAAGGCGCCGGTTTTCTCGAAGTAGTCGCGGATTCCCATCACCAACGCATCATGCAAGATTGCGATGTCTTCTTTTTGATGGGCAACTTTTTGATCGGCGCCGGCGTGATCCTGCTTATCCATCTCCCAAATCAACAAAGACTCGTCAAAGGATGGCGCGTTCAGCACCAGATTGCCTGCTGCATCATGTACTCTGCTATCCCCGTCAAAAATGATCTCAGTGTTTGCGCCAACCTGATTAACATATACAAACGGGATGTTATGCTCCTGGCAGTTCTCAGCAATGAGTCTGTTACGCACTGCATGTTTGCCCGCGTAGAACGGGGACGCGCTGATATTTACAAAAAGATCTGCCCCCTGGTGCGCGAGTGAATCAATAGGGTTTTCGTCGTACAGATGGTAGGGCACTTGCTCCTCGTTATTCCACATGTCCTCGCAGACGTGGATGCCCAATTTGAGTCCTCGCCAGGAGATCGGTGCGCAATTGTCAGCCGGCTCGAAGTAGCGGTTTTCGTCGAAGACATCGTATGTAGGCAACAACTGCTTCCGTACAACAGCCTGCAGTGCACCTCCCTCATACAATAGCGCTGCATTAAAAAGTCGCTTCCCCTGGGGTTCGGTATTCACAACGGGTGCGCCAAGGACAATACCTATTTCAGCCGGCACCGCGGTGGCTATGTCATCCAGTACTTGCGCAACGGCATCCAGAAAAAACTGATTTTCCAGCAGGTCTTGCGGCGGATACCCGGTGACGCTGAGCTCTGGAAAAACGACCAGATCAGCACCCGATGCATGGGCCCTTTTGGTGTAATAGATAATCTTCTGGCTATTCCCTTTCAGGTCGCCTACAGTCGGATTGATTTGTGCTAAGGCAATGTTCATAGCGGGAGACGAATGGCGAGTTTCGGGTTTCGAATGCCGGGGTATTGGAATCGTTCCAGAAGCAAGATGTTTGTCGCGTGTATTAATATCAGCAATAAATACAAATACGAAGTAGATTCTATAGACTCGCGTATTTAATTGTTGCCCGGGATGTTAGGGCTCCCAGAGATTTCAATATGAAAAAATTACTATTCCTGATTGGCCTGGTTATCGCCTTTTTCATCGTCAGTAGAGGCGGCTATGATTCAACGCCGGAGAACGCTACAGCCACAGAAATTGATACGCAGCAGATTAAAGCTGCATTTGATAATCAGCAAAGTGATGTGCAGGTCGCCGGCGAAGGCATCGTGAGTCGCTTGCTTTCAGATGACAATGAAGGAAGCAGGCATCAGCGTTTTATTGTTGAGCTTTCTTCCGGACAAACCGTGCTCATCTCACACAATATCGATCTGGCGCCTAGAATTGACGCGCTTCGACAGGGCGATACGGTTCGTTTTTATGGAGAATACGAGTGGAATCCACAGGGCGGTGTAGTGCACTGGACCCACCTCGATCCGGCTGGCCGGCACGCGCATGGGTGGATTGAACACGAAGGTAAGCGGTACGAGTAACCTTCTTGGTTGTGGATGCCGCACTGGTTCTTTGACAAATAATGACAGGCTGGAATTGAAAGAGGGATGGGAAGATAGGAGGATTGTGATATTTCCCTCCTCTTTCATCTCTGATCTATCTCCCCTTCATCCTTTCAATTTGTCCGACAGATCCTATGCGCCAAAGAATTGAAAGCTTGCGCCAAAAGCAGTTCGTCACTGCAGTTATGCGACACGAATGACTAACAACTGCTTATCAATGTGGTCAACTCGGACCCGCAATATGAATAGACGTGAGCCGGAGAGCGATTGGAAACTGAAACTGCGATATGGCAGACTCAGCACACCTTACAAACATTTCACCGTCCTTGCCGAAGGGCGCATGAACAACGCGAACGAATTTAAATGCCCGGTCGGGCCGGCGTGGATCACCATGAAAACCTGGGCCGGCGATGTTGAAGAGTCGGGACAGATGGTGCAGGTGATTGGGGAGAAAATAGGATTTATCATTACCGGCAAAATCGAAATTTACGTAACAGAACCACTCAAGCCGCCGCGTAAAAATCCGTACGGATACGACATCTCGTTTACACCATTTGAAGAATCCATTGCTTGATTTTACACCATTTCTCATTTTGTGCAAATTACCTTTTTATTGCACATTCTAGTATACTGGATTTTGGCGTTCATCTCGCCCTCTCGTCGATTAGCGCAAGTCCACACTCTTCTCCATGCCCCAACCTCTTCTTGAACACGCTGAAAACGGTCTGGTAATCTTTTGCGGCGCAGGCGTCTCGATGGTTGCTCCTACGTGTCTGCCTTCGTGGTGGGAGATGAATGAGCAAGTGGTTTATGCGCTGACGAGACAGGTTGAATCTTTCCTCGGCAAAGCAGAGGCATTGACGTTGGCCGGGCAAATCAATGCACGACGCAATAGCCGGCAATTTCCTCCCGAGTTTCAGGCAGAGATTATCACCCGTCATTATGGGGCATCGTATTTCAAAGTACTCGAATGCCTCGATGGCGATACGCCCAACGACGTACATATGGCGATAGCAGCCCTGGCAAAGTCAGGCCACGTCCGGGCTGTTGTGACCTCAAATTTTGATCGCGTACTCGAAGCTGCATTTAAGCAGATGGGCGTACCACTGAACGTTTGCTACAAAGCTGGACATTTTGAGGCATTGGTTGAGGAGCTTCCGAAAGAAAACGCCGGCTGCCATCTGATCAAGTTGCACGGATCGGTGGATGATCATCTCACGCTTGTTGATACGTTGGCGCAGCGTATGCGTGGCCTGTCGCCGGCGATAAACAGGTGCCTGAAACAGCTATTGGAGAAACACCACTGGCTTTTTATGGGATACTCGGGTGGAGACCTGGAAGGCAATGCGGCCTACCTAAACCTGAGACCACAGGCATCGAACGCTGTGGGTTTTACCTGGCTTGTCCGTGATTCCTCAACAAAAGAACCGCTTGAGGCTGTTACAAAACTAAGCGATCATTACGGATCTAAAGCAACCATTGTGCGCGGTGAATTACCCGGGTGGTTTGCTGAACAATTTGATGTGTTGCTGCCGGCTGATTTACCCGGCCCCGAAGTACTCACGAGTGAACAGCTTGCCGGCAGAAAGTCGGAGGCCTCCGGGCGTATTGTTCAGCATACAAGTGAATGGGCTGAGGGCGTAGGCAATACACGCGCAGCGCTTGTGCTTGCAGATATGCTTGTGAAGTCGGTGGGTGATCCACACACAGCGCGGCAATTACTGACTAAAGTAATCGATACGTTAGTGCCGGGGGATCGTGCGTATGCAGTCGTTGCGAATGGCCTTGCAAATATCTTGCTCAACCAGGATGAACTGGATGAAGCGATGGCTCTGCTACAGCAGGCGATGAAAACCATGGATGTTGATGATGAAAAGCATCGGGCCGGTTTGCTGAGCACCATGGGACTTGTAGAACACAAGCGAGGCGCATACCAAAAAGCGCTCTCCCACTTCGACGCGCTTTATAAACATAGCACAGACTACAACGATCTACATCAAAAAGGTATTGCCTTGCACAACAAGGCTTTGGCTTTGTCTTCCTTGGGAGAATTGGATGCAGCCAGGTCGAGCTATGAAGAAGAGTTGGTCATCGTGCAGCAGCTTGGGGATGTTGTAGCGCAGGCGCAGGTATTGAACAACATGGGACAGCTGTTGCAACAGCAGGATCAGTTTGACAAATCTATAGCAGTATTAACAGAGTCGATTGAACTGAGAGAAAGACTTGGTGACGACAGAGGTGTGGCGTTTTGCATAGGAAATATTGCTACCGTACATCATCGGCGAGGAGATTTTCCGGCGGCTCAGGTATCTTATGAAAAAATCCTCGGGCTTTTCCGGCGTCTTGAAGACCAGGCAAACGAAGTCACTACCCTTTACAATCTGGGCGATCTTTCGAGGGTGCAGCGGAATATCGAGCAGGCTGCACAACTGTATGAGGAGGGGCTGGCGATTGCGACATCAGCCGGCCTGACCTCGGAACGCGCAAAGGGCATTTGGAAACAGGCCCTTGTTTTTCAGGAAAGGGAGCAATTTTCAGAAGCGCACGGGCAGTATGAGGCGGCGCTTGAGGTATTCCAGTCAATAGGCGATCAGGCCAATGAAGCTGAAACGTTAAATGATTTGGGTACATTGTTATGGCACACCCATCAGCTCGATGCAGCAGCCGGCGCTTATGAAAAAGCGATGGCGATACATCAAGAACTCGGGCATCAAATGCAACGGGCAACTGTCGCCGGAAACCTCGCGCTTGTTTTCAGACAAAAAGGTTCATTTGAACAAGCACTTACGTTGTTACAGGAGAAACTGGCTATTGCTCAAAAGCTTGGAGTCAAAGGTGAATGTGCCAATGCGCTGTATAATATCGGGGCAGTGCTGCATGAACAGGGTGCGGTAGATGAAGCCCTTTCCTCATTTGATGCTGCGCAAAAGTTGTATGTAGAGATGGGCGTACTGCAGCCGGCCATCGATATCTTGTCTACGATGGGCCTGGTGTGCGGACATCTGGGCAAAATCAGTAACAGCCTGCATTGGTTTGATCAGGCAATTCCCTATGCATCAAGTGCCGATGAGCAAAAAATGATTGCCGAGCGCTTGGTTGGTGTCCTGCAACTGCTGCTGCAAGCCGGCCACCGCGATATTGCAAATCATTATGTATCACGGCTCAGACAGGTAGGAACGGAGGTTGATATTGGGGAGGCCTGATGCTGTATCCAGTCCGGAATGCCGTCTGTGGTTAATAGAGGCCCCAAAGCCAAAATTCAAATCAATTGTATAGTTTCCTTATCGCCTGTCTGGCTCCAGCAAGTTGGGCGAAATGGTAGGCCCGTCTATACAGAACGCGATTGTCTTACAATCTGCAAGAACGATTTAAACGTAGCTTAACCAATAGTCCGTGCCGTTTTAAACCTTGTTAACACCTCACATGACTCAAAAGGATTGTAGCAGTGCTTTTGGAATTATTTTTCCCTGGACCAATGTCAGCTAAATAACGTCAGTTCGGGAAACGATCCGACTATCTCTTCCGTCATTCCTGCGAAGGCAGGACACGAGCGAAGCGACTGATGCAATAATCCAGAAAAGCAATCTGCTTGCAGTCAAAACATTGGATCCCTGCCTTCGCAGGGATGACGGGTGTTTTGAGTAATGCTGATGTAACATGTTGTTGGCAGTCCTTTTGATAAGCAAAAAATCTCTCTTACTCTAGCTGCCATTAAGTCCAACTTAGTCAAATCGCTAAGTTGGACTTAAAGAAAAATAGTCCCAAGCAAT
>JBGCEN010000084.1:0-87604 GCA_045106435.1 Rhodothermales bacterium | reverse complement strand
ATGGCTTTCGCAGCACGATAGCATACCGTTCTGACAAAAGCAAGCGAATTTTATCTACCATAAATATCTACATATTATATGGCAGAAGTACAACAAGATTCGAGAGATGTGGGCACGCGTTACCGCGAAAGGGGTTCCCACAGGGGCCCTACATTAATGAGAATTGTCGACCGTCTACTGGCAGACTAAAAGGGATTTGCTAACTTTTTGCCTGACCTAGTCCAGTGAGCTTGTATTTGCCTGGAGTTCAGCAAACATCTCTGTGTACTGTTCAGGTGTCATACTTGGCAGGAAGAAATAAATTGGATTAACCGGGCGACGGTTCGCTTCACGCACTTCATAATGGAGATGCGGCGCTGTAGACAAACCGGTATTACCACTCAATCCGATCTGCTCGCCTCGCTGGACTTTCTTACCCCGCTTCATCTCTTTAGGTATCTCTGAAAGATGACCATAAACCGTTGTATAACCGGTAGCGGGATGTTGAATTTTGATATACTTTCCTAACCCTGAATTCTGTCCACGCTCAAGCACAACACCGTCTCCTGTTGTATGTACCGGAGATCCTTTGGGTAGAAGAATATCTATACCAGCGTGCATTCTGCGGATTTTGAGTACCGGATGGTATCTCATACCAAATCCTGAGGTAACACGGCCATTTGCGGGCAGAATAGCCGGCATTTGAACTAGCCAATCGCTACGTTTTTCAGCAAGTGACGCCAATTCACGGTAGCTTTCGTTCTGCAGATTAACTTTCCGCTCCAACTCATCAAGCAACATCGCTGTTGCTTTCAACTGCTCTGTGGTATTCGGATTGTATTTGTCAAACTTCTCGTACGAATCTTTACCACCAACCCCCAGCATGAGCACATCATCTGATATAGGGTCAGCCTGAAGAATCGTCCGATACAAGTTTTGATCAGACTGCGACAGCATCGTTAACTCGGAGGAGAATTCTCTCATCCGCTCTCTAACGTGCGTCAATTGCTCTTGAAGCGCATTATTCTCATCGATTAGCGCAAGCTCCTGTGGTGTCCCGATAACTTTATCGAGGCCCCAGCTAATGAAGCCAGCCAAAACCAATGAGACAAGCAACAATAAAGCAGATCTCTTAATTACTTTAGATCGCTTCGGCTTGAGCTCAACAAAAGAAAATGTATTTTCGTCGTAATAGTAATATCTATTCTTTGCCATAAGAGCAATTCTTATCCCACCTAATACTTCAAACCAACATAGGCTCATTTTAAAGGTATGTTCAGCACATACCGTCTTTGGCCTGGCAAAGCATACACGGAGGTAATTTCAAAGATTCAGTAACTACAAGCACCCGAAGGAGATGATGCAGATATTCAATTCGATATAATATACATTTTATATCGTCAAGTTACTTATATCCTTATCTTGTGTATGGCTGAACTATATGGGGGATAGTCCACGAATACCTAGGGGTAACCAATGTGTCACAGAAAAAGTTTTCTATGCTTTCAAAATCCTAACTAACGGCAAGATGAATATAAATGAGCGGGGTCCCCTTGTCAACAGCAAGTCTCATCTTGCGACACGAAAGAGGGTAATATCCATGAATTCGTGGCATTTACGTAACTTCTTACAAAATTTTTGCCAAGATTTGTACTCAGTTACTAAGTAGATATCGTCCCAACGTACTTCCAGACAGAAGTTTGATCACTCATTTCTTAAAAAAGCGAAGAATTACGTCATATTTACCTTATTCATAGTCATGTTCAAGAAATTCTGGGCCACGACTTGGATGCCCTGATTTATTTTTCTGTATCTGATCAGCAAGCCTCTGGGAGAATATTTCGGCTGGATCGTAGCCGTAATGTCTCAATATGTGATTCATAGCGATTACTTCGCAAATTACCGTAATATTCTTGCCTGGCGTAATCGGGACCTTAACCAAAGGCAGGTCTACGTCTAAAATTGGATGTGTATCATCAACCACACTTATCCGCGTATAGTCTTCATCTGGATCCCACAACTCCATATTCACAACAACTTCGATTCTTTTCTGGAATCGAATGGCTCGAATACCAAACATTGCCCGCACATCCACAAGGCCGAGACCCCGAACCTCCATAAAATGCTGTACTAAATCAGTACCCGTTCCAATCAAGAGGTTCTCCCCTCTCTTGGTTACCACAACCACATCATCTGCAACCAACCGGTGTCCCCGCTCTACGAGGTCCAGGGCCACTTCACTTTTACCAATGCCGGCTTTTCCAACAATGAGCAACCCAACGCCATAGACATCTACCAGAGAGCCATGGACAGGTTGTTGCCACGCAAAATGATTGTTCAACAAATCACCCAGCTGCGACATAAAACGGGTTGTCGGCGTGGATGTCTTGTAGATAGGAATGCCGGCTTTTGTGGCTAATACTACGGCCTCAGGTGCCAATACATTGTTTTCCGTTAGAAAAACACACGGCACTGGAAACTGGACGAGGTTTTCAAAAGCTCTTTTCTGCGCATCAAGGTCAAGATGGGCTAAATACTGACTTTCTGTATTTCCAAGAATCTGAACGCGCTGGTACGTAAACAAATCGATGTAGCCGGCCAATGCCAATCCAGGTCTATGCAGATCCTGCTCGGTGACCTTCCTCGCTTCCGTATCAACCTGATTTACTTCTTCCAACTCAATTTCAACACGTTCTTTGAGCGTGGAGATCAGTTTCTCAACGGTAATAAACTCTTTTTTAAATGCCTTAGACTTTTGCCGCATCAAAATCAGCCTTAGATTCGCAGAAGTACGTCACAATGTTTTGAAACAGAAAACCAGCAAGTTGCCACAAAGCACTGCACACGCATGCGTCACAGTGGACTGGTGACCTGATTACGGTACTTCTACAGTTTCCAGAACGTGGGTAACGATCTGCTCCGTGGATACTTCTTCAGCTTCCGCCTCGTAGGTGGGTGCAATACGATGGCGAAGGACGTCATTAGCTATAGATCGGACATCTTCCGGGGTCACATAAGCACGATGATGTAGAAATGCATGTGCACGGGCAGCCAGATTCAAGTTAATGGTGGCACGCGGAGAAGCGCCAAACTCGATCAGCGGCTCCAATTTTTCAAGTTTATATTTTGCCGGCTCACGCGTAGCCATAACAAGATCCACGATGTATTGCTCTACACGTTCATCAATGTACAGCTCATTTAATACCTTCCGGGCAGAGATGATTTGCGCCGGCTCAATGACTGTCCGAATCTTGACTTTATCCCCTGTACGCGCCATCCGACGCATAATTTCCAATTCTTCTTCACGTGTTGGATAGCCTACTTTGATTTTCATCATAAAGCGGTCTACCTGTGCTTCCGGCAACGGATAGGTCCCTTCCTGCTCAATCGGATTTTGCGTAGCCAGCACAAGAAAGGGTTCCTCCAAAGGATACGTTTTGTCACCAATGGTCACTTGTCGTTCCTGCATACTTTCCAGCAGCGCACTCTGCACCTTGGCCGGCGAACGGTTAATCTCATCGGCCAGGATGATATTGGCGAAGATCGGGCCTTTCTTTATCGAGAAACTTCCCTCTCGCTGATTAAAGATAAGCGTACCGAGCAAGTCAGCCGGCAGAAGATCCGGGGTGAACTGTATCCGCTGAAACTGCGCATTGATCGCCTGAGCCATCGAACTTACAGTCAGCGTCTTGGCCAAACCAGGCACACCTTCCAAAAGCACATGGCCATTCCCAAGCAGACCGATAAGTAATCGCTCTACCATATACTTCTGACCAACAACAACGCGGCCTATTTCATTAACCAACTCTTCTACAAATGCACTCTCTTTAGCAATGCGCTCATTTACTACAGCAAGATCAAACTGGGCCATATTTTTGGAGGATGTAATTCAAGGCATAAATGCTCGCTCATACGCAGAAGCCAGGGATGAAGATCTCTCTATGAGGCCACAAACCTGTATTTTTTCGTTAAAAAGCGCGCGAGATATATTCATATTTAAGGTTACAATAACAAGCAGCTTGGCTCTCTATCCAATTGCTCTTTCAATTGTTTCTTAATTTCTTTCAAAAAAACAGGGAATGCCAGCGGCAGCCCAACAGTAAGAATGATGCCACCTCTACCGGTCATACATGCGCCATACATACCATTTGTGCTCATGCCCTGGGCTTCAGAGACAACAAAATCAATGGTTTTGTTTGTACCATGCCATTCATTACTGAGAGAAAAGTGAGACATGTACAACAGCCCACCTACCTTTTGCCAGTCTTCACCTCGTATTGCGCCAATCATGGCCTGAACGCGTTTGTTTTCATTGACCAGGTGCCTCACAATCGGCCGGTATTTCCTGGGCAACGCATTGAGTACCCGTATCAAGTCAACATGCTGTACATCACGAAAAGACGTATACCTGGCAAATTCTCCTTTTTGCAACAGTTTTAAAGCTTTCTCTCCCAGTTCGCCGCACGCATGGTAAAAATCAAAATTCCGCGGCGTCTCTGTCTCCAACTCAATCAATCCCCACCTCAATAGCTCTTTTGAAGGTGCAGGAAATGGAATCAGTTCTTCCGTTTCGGTATCAATAACACAAAGCATATCCGGCTCAACGTTGAGTGAGACCAAAACAAATGCTTTGCTAAATTCAGACTTTATTGCCAACTCTATCACGCGACGGGTTGTCTCACAAATGTCAGCAGGTAAAGGTACTCCTTGAAAATCAAAAACTGCTTTGACTACTGCGACAGACAGTGAAGAATAAAAAGCTTCTAAACAACCTGTTGGTATAGCACTAACGACGCCAACATCCACAAAAGTATCTGCTGGAAGAAATTTTTCCAGCAACTGAGTTATCAGTTGCATTTCTACAGACTTATTGCCAGGTGCAATTGAGAGCGACTCTTCGAATGCGACTCGGTGCAGTTTAAGTTTTGAAGGCCGTACAACAACAGCTGTTGTGTGAGACAGGCTCAGGATAATGGCAAATCCATTGTAATAACTGGTGTGCTGGGCCAGGAGGCCTAGCCCACCGTAAGCGTATCCATCAGCAATTTTGGTATTTTTACTTTCACCAAAATGTTCATACACAAGGGTCCGCGCTTTTTCAACCAAAGTCGCCGGCAACACTACATCAGAGACGTTAAGTCCTTCAAGTGCAGCACGCTCCTGACTAAACAAATTTCCCGGATAAGCTTTATGGGGGCCATCAGAACTATCGTTCATCATGGTTTACTTTTTTATGCGACAGCACCCAGCAGGCCTGATACATTCGAAAAACTAAACTATTGAAGCAATGCCCCTGCTTCTATCTGGTATCCGCGCAAAAAATCTGCGGTACCCATTCGTTTGCGTCCTTCCTGCTGAATCTGCAAAATTTCGATGGCTCCTTCTTTACAAGCGATAACTAAAGTATCATCGGCCTCTAAAACCTGGCCGGCCGTTCCCTGGCCTTCTGCCGGAACCGCTTTGAGGATTTTCAGCATATTGGCACCATGCATCGTCCATGCACCAGGATACGGAGACAATCCTCTTATGTGATTATGCACAAAAATAGAGGGCTTCGTCCAGTCTATCAGGCAATCTTCTTTAAAAATTTTCGGAGCACGTGTAGCCAGGCTTCCATCCTGGGATGTTGTTGGTACATTTCCTGACTCAATGAGGCGAACCGTTTCCAGCACGGCATCTGCACCTAATTCCATCATTCGATCGTGTACTTCGCCGGCCGTTTCATTAGGGCCAATAGGCATTGACCGTTGAAGGATTATGCTTCCTGTATCCACCCGCTGCTCAAGGAAGAAGGTTGTTACCCCTGTTTCCTCATCCCCCTCCATCACGGCTCTGTTGATTGGGGCCGCGCCGCGATAGCGAGGCAAAATAGAGCCATGGAGATTAAATGCACCCTTTAAGGCAGTTTGATAGACAGCCGGCGGCAGAATTTTAAACGCAACAACAACGATTATATCAGGCGCAAGTTGAGCCAGTTCTTCTGCAAAAGCAGGGTCTTTAACACTTTCTGGTTGCAAAACAGTGTCTATCCCGCCGGCCAGCGCAGCCGTTTTAACAGGGGTGAAACTTACTTTCTGTCCCCTGCCGCGTTTCTTGTCTGGGCCAGTAACAACTGCAACCGGCTTTGCGCCGTGTTCAATCAAACGCTCCAGCGAAGGCACCGCAAACCCTGCAGTACCCATAAATACTATTTTACTCGACACTCGCTTAACCAATATGGGGGATTTTCACAAAACAGGGAATGGCATGCTTAACGCACTAAAACAAATCAAGGCACCCGGATGTCAAAGACATGAGCACCTTAGCTCGACGTTGTCCATTTGGACAACGTCTCGAATGTAGAACATCAAATTATGAATGTCCAATTTAGAAGGCTATGAAGCCTACATCGTGGAGATTGAATTCAACAGTTTCCTGGAGATCAATTTGTACGACTCTTCCTATCGAATTGCAGAACGCTCATTCCAGGTAGGTACCATCAACTTGAAGTTGCCTGTACCATTTTTATCCACAAAGATAAACCGCCTTCCGATACGCCGGTAATGCCATACTTCATATGGCTGGCTAAATTGGAGATCTGCTGCGCTACGATCAACACCATCAGGTTCTCCGTACAGCACCAGCGTGTGTCCTCTATCAGTCTCCCAACCGCTGTTGTTTCCTGTATAATGGCGATTGGCAAAATCAATCCGGAGGTAATACTCATCCATTCGCTCGTTCTGAACTGTATTGGGCGTCGGATCTCTTTTCTCCCAGAACTCAATAAACCGCTCCCTTCGCTCTTGCTTGGATTCGGCACCTCGTAAGGTGCGTAATTCCTTAGGCTTCGCGATGTACCGTAGCTGCGCAATAGCCATGTCGATGTCACGTCCCTGATACTCTGCTTCATCTGCCCAATCAACTGTGATAGCGCGCTCGGCTACATCCAGCTGATTTCCCTCGGCATCTTCAGCAATAACCCGGATGAGGTATTCGCCGGCTTCATAGCCTTCCACAGGGATCGTAAGCACAACCGGATTACGTCCAGATTTGAGATTCAATGCTTCGTTATTCGCAAAAGATATCTCACCCTGCGAATCATCAGCCTGCCAACGACGGAACAACCACCTCAAAATGGGCAGTCCACGGCTATTTGGCGTGCGAATCACTTGTCTTTTGATGTTGACTGCCTGTGGGCTGTCTGCATATAGCTCGTAAAAAACACTAAAACTCGGGTTGTTAACATACACACGGTCTTTCACCATTGGTGAGATCGTATGCGACGTTACATCAAAGTCATTAACGAGAATTAAGTCACTCAAACTCATAGGATTCGCGAAATCACGAACCTCAGCCAAAAGATCTTTTCTATAGGTTTCCTCAGAAGCCAGGTCCTGCAGCTTGATCTCAAGAAAATACTTACCAGGCGCAAGAGCCAAGGAATAAGAAGAGTGAGATACCTGCTTCAGAGACTGCGTTGCAGTGAATTGCAGCACGCTCACATTATCCTGCCAAACGCTGTTCTCAATCATCTGGCGCTTTCTGTTATCGTCATCTACCTCAAACACAGAGGCTGTAACTTCATAACGGGCAGTAAACGCTTCTCCTGTCTTTAAAAAACGAAGATTTGCATGGGGAATGGCAGTAAAAACGTCCAGACGCGACAAATCATCAGCATCATCTCCCTGGACGCTGATTACATCTACCGAAAAAGAAGTGGATTCCTGCTGAGCATATACGTCTTCCGCGCTTATTAAAAATAAGCTCAACAAGAATAATGCTAGCGTACTTCTTAAAAATTGCATTGTGGTGGCACTCATAAGACACAACCTAAGCCATGGTTGTACTTGTGTCTGTACTGGGCATGTTATTCTATTAAAACGAAAGAGATGTGCAATTATTTTGCCACATCTAAATCTAACAGTGTAACAACCAAATATGCGGACACAATTGCGTGAGAACAATGCTTCAGCAGCAGACCGTTAAATAAAGGTCTTGAATGGTTGAAAGTGTTCTCTGAATGGCAGCAATTAAGTAGTTGTTACAATACTACCATCATCCCAGTAATTTTGCCCATCGGAAGCTAATGTATTTCAATCAGCAAGACAGTGCATTTTTTTTGGGATATGTTGTGTTAAGGGCTTTTCCTGCCTAATAGCCGGGCCTTACATCAGTCTTACGCAACAACTGAGCTATAAGATATAGAGATCTGCGTACATTTTTTCAACCAGCGCCTGATATGACAACGCAAGAAGGCTTGGTTTGAAAAATTGGTTACAAATGTATTTCGGGATCTGTTTTTAGCCTGTGTATCCCGAATCTGGTTCGGGATACGGTTTTGTCGGAATGTTGAGACAAAACCTAATTAAACAGTGCGCCAACAAAGCGCCGGCTATCAAAGATCTGCAGGTCGTCGATGCCTTCACCCACGCCGATGTATTTAACAGGGATTTGAAACTCGTGCGAGATGCCGATGACAATTCCGCCTTTCGCAGTTCCGTCCAGCTTGGTTAATACCAACCCAGTGACATCCACGCTTTTCGTAAACTCCTCAGCCTGACGGAGCGCGTTTTGACCAGTTGAAGCATCAAGGACCAACAACACTTCATGCGGTGCGCCGTCAACCTGACGGTCCATCACACGTTTTATTTTTGATAATTCATCCATAAGACCGCCTTTGGTATGCAGCCGGCCGGCGGTATCAATAATGGCAACTTCACTATTTCGCCCTTTGGCAGAGGCAATGGTATCAAAAGCAACTGCAGCAGGATCAGCGCCATGCCCCTGTTTGATAATTGGCACATCTGCGCGCTTGGCCCAAATTTCGAGTTGTTCGGTGGCTGCGGCGCGAAATGTATCTGCTGCACCCAAAACCACGTCTTTGCCCGCCATCTTGTAGCGGTGAGCCATTTTACCAATGGTCGTTGTTTTACCAACCCCGTTCACGCCGACAACCATAATTACGTGCGGACGCGAGACAAGCGGGGCATCAAAATCAGCCGGCCGGGCTTGATCGTTACCGATAACCAGGTCAGCAATTTCTGTTCGGATCATCCCCGTCAATTCCTTTGAAGAGACGTATTTATCAGCTGCAACCCTTGCCTGCACCCGCTTGATCACTTCCAGCGTTGTATTAACACCTACGTCACTGGTAACCAGCGCTTCTTCAAGATCATCCAGGACCTCATCATCAATGGTATCCTTCCCGCGAATGGCTCGTCCAATTTTGCCTAGAAAACTTGTTCTGGTTTTCTCCAGGCCTTCTTCCAGTCGTTCTTGTTCTTTAGCCTTAAAACGATCAAACAGTCCCATTGTACCCTACTATACCCAATTTTTGAAGAATCAAAAACGAGCATCTAATACTTTGGATTGGAACTAAGGTTCTGCCTCAGGACAAAGGGAGAACCCCCTGAATTACAGAGCAGGAGCCTAAACCGAGGTCTCTACCGGGTAGGCCAACTCGGAGTTTGAATTGTCAGATTCAGGATCTTCTTCAGACGCGCCGTTATCCTTCATCAGCTGAAAATAACGATAAGCATACAGGAAGAAGGAAAAAACAAACAAAAACGATGAGATCCAGATAGAGATATTCAGGATTGGCGGATCGGCCTTCAGGATAGCTCCCAGCACGGTAAGTGCCAGCATAAACACGGCTACTTTGCCCCACCACAAGCTCATCAAAACGCGCTGCAGTTTACGTGTGGCTAATGTACTTCCCCAGACAATCAGAATATCGCGGACAAGGATCAGCAACAAGAACCAAATGGGCAAACTCCCGCGAACGGCCAGGGCGCAGACAACAGAGATCGCTGCAATTTTGTCAGCCAACGGATCCAGTACCTTTCCCCATTCAGAAACCGTCTTCGACCAACGGGCAACGGTCCCATCAAACCAATCGGTACATAATGCAGCGAAAACGAGTCCCAGGATCCAGGCAACAGATCCGTCTTTGATAATCAGATACGTGATTGGGACAACGAGAACCACACGGGCGAGGCTTAACATGTTAGCCAACGTCCAAAACTTGCCCAACACTTTATAGGCTGGCTGATGAACAGCCTTAGATTCCGGCATAGCTATTTTTATAACGTGGATTCCACTTTTCGAGTGTGAACGCTCGATGATTCATATGGTTTGCCCGAAGCGGCAGCGATTCCAGGGCCCAGGCGTTGACAGATTGCTTTGGCACAGATAACCTAAGCATTTCCAGACTCATCGAGAAGTTCTCGGTACGTCCTCCAGAAAAAAGGATGCGTGGCTAAATAAGTACGTTAAATTCGTCACAGAAGAATGGAGAAGCGAAGAATTTTTCCCGCTTTGCAGGGTCTTTAAAAATACTCGCCAAACATTCTTGCGAACCCTTCATTGCGCCCCGAGTCAATATTGATACAAGATACCGGCCCTGAGGCAGAAAGAGCACTACAACCAGAATAAAAACCTGTGAGGCGCCGGCTGCAAAGCCCCCACGCTCTTGTCCTTGTGCTCCGAAAAAGTTAGCGACCCGGCAGTAAGGTAAACATTTCCAGGTCCAGCAAAAACACTTTGCCACATCATATTCATTCCATGCAACCAGATATGTAGCCAGAATCGCAAAAAAACGAGAATCGATCAGGCAATCAAAATAAAGGCATTAAAAATTTAATGTTGATATCGCTTATTAATTATAAACTTGTATTTTTCATCAGATTCACCTGATGACTGAAATTTATCACGAGACGGCAACATGAAAGTAGCGATTCACAACTGGATGCGGGCAGAGTCCCTGGAGACCACCATTGCGCGTATTTCCAAACTGGGCTATGACTACATTGAAATCCAGGGCGAGCCCAGCATGTACGACACAAAAGAAGTGAATGCACTTCTTAAGAAATACGGAATTCAGTGCTTTGGCTCTGTAACGCTGATGCTTGAACAAAGAAACTTGCTTGCAAAGGATGAAGCCCAGCGTGCGATGTCCGTTCAGTATGTAAAGGATATCATCACAATGGTGAAAGAATTGGGCGGACATATGGTATCTGTTGTGCCAGGTACCGTTGGCAAAATTATTCCTGATGGTACACCTGAGCAAGAATGGCAATGGGCCATCGAGACGCTGCAAGAATGTGATGCGCACGCACAGAAAGAAGGCATCAAGATTGGCATAGAGCCTATTAACAGGTTCGAAACGTATTTCATCAACCGAGCAGAGCAAGCCGTTGCGCTGGCTGAAGCCGTTGGACCCAACTGTGGTGTTTGCCTGGACATCTTCCACATGAACATTGAAGAGTCCAATTATTACGAGGCCATCAAACAAGCCGGCGATCGCATTGTTAACTTCCACATTGCAGACAACAATCGGATGGCGCCGGGAATGGGTACACTCGACTGGAAGAAAATCATCGATACCCTCAAAAGTACAGGATATGACGGCCCTGTTTCTGTAGAGTTTGCCTCACCGATTGACCGTACGCCGGCCAACCCGCATCCAGGAAGTATCGATCTAAACCCGCAAGGGATGTCTGAAGAGCAGAAAAAATTCCTCGAAGATCACGGCAGTGCGGCAGTAACAGAAGAATTCTATACATTCCTTACCAAAAAATCGATTGAGACCGTTCGCCCCTTATTATGAAAATAGCTGATGTTGAATCCTTTTGGTTGAGCGTCCCTATTCCAACAAAAGGACAGTGGAGATCTGACTACGGCCACCTCACTGATTTTGATATGTGCCTGGTGGTTGTCACTACCGATGATGGACGAAAAGGGATTGGAGAGGCCAAGGCAGCAGTAGGTGCAACGGGTGTATGTGCATCCATTGTTGCCTGCATAAACCACGAGCTCAAACCCCGCCTCATTGGCAAAGAAGTACACAACATCTCTGAGATATGGGAGCGGCTTTACAGTGGATCCAGGGATCACTATGCATTATCGCGTGGGCGAGTATTTCCGATTCTAGGGAGCCGGGGCACGACCATTTCGGCCATGAGCGGTATAGACATGGCATTATGGGATCTCAAAGGACAAGATCTGGATGCACCCGTGGTTTCTCTTATTGGGGGAGCATGCCGGCCCTTTATGCCGGCTTATGCAAGCGGCGGCTGGGCCCAGGAAAGTCAGATCGGCGACCAACTTAAGGGATATTGCGACAAAGGATTTGATGCCGTTAAAATGCGCGTAGGCATCATGGATGATGATGTTGACGAAAGTGTCCGCCGGGTTCGGGCCGCCAGAAAAGCCCTTGGTGACAACATCAAAATCATGGCGGATGCACATGGCACCTTCAGCGTCCCGGAAGCCAAGAGGTTTTGCAAGGCCATTGAGGAATACAACCTTTACTGGATGGAAGAGCCCATTAGCCCGGACAACAAAAGCGGTACGGCCGAAGTGCGCGCTTATACCCATACACCAATAGCCGCCGGCGAAAGCGAGTATACACGGTTTGATTTCAAAGAGCTGATTGAACTAAACGCCGTTGATGTACTGCAACCGGATGCAGCCATTGTGGGGGGGATATCGGAATGCATGAAGATATCGGCACTTGCCGGTACGTTCCAGCTTGAATTGGCGCCCCACTGCTGGGGCTCTGCAATTTCTTTCATGGCCGGCGTGCATATGGCCTTTGCTTCTCCCAGCGCAGTTGTTGTTGAATTCTCCTCCGGTGGCAATCCGCTGATGTACGACTTGTGCAACGAGCCGCCTGATGTAGCTGAAGGGCAAGTAAAAGCGCCAACCCGTCCCGGGCTTGGCCTAACCCTTAACTGGGATTTTGTAGAACAATACACAAAGCAACTATAGACCCCCTTGTCTTCAACACGGAATTAAAGCCATGGAAAACATAGCCAGCATCAACCACGTGACGCTCATTGTTGACAATCTGGAAGAGTCAGCCAAATTTTATGAAAATGAGCTCGGTCTTGAACCGCTGCCGGCTTTTATTTTCGACTACCCCGCTGCATTTTTCAAGGTTAACGACACGCAGCAAATCCACCTGTCTGAATGGGACGATGCGCAATCTATCAGAGGACATGTATGCCTCAACGTAAAAGATTTTGATACGCTCTTCAAAAGATTTAAGGCACTGGATATTATCGACACAGAGGCATGGGGAGGCATAAAGAAAATGCCGGATGGATCGATGCAGATGTTTGTAAGAGACCCGGCGAACAATCTTGTTGAATTGGTTTCTTTTCCAGATGCAGAAGTTGACCCTGCCATATTTGAAGATGAGCTTTTCCAGAAAGGCATCTACGTTTCAGGCAGAAATGACTTCAGAGGATACAAAAGCGACAAGGCAACCTTACATCATGATGAAAACGCCTGAAGCTCGGCCTAACGTATTACTACTGGAAACCATTGCAACACCAGCCGATGAAGTGCTGCGTGCGCATAGCCAGGTCATTTTTGCTGAGACGCCGGCAACGGGTGAAAACCATATCAACAATCTGCCCATCCATGCAATAGTAACCCGCGGCAAAGGGCAGGTTAACCGGTCACTTATAGATGCTTGCAAGGGATTGCAGATCATCGCCCGATGTGGTGTTGGGTTAGACAATGTGGATGTCGACCATGCTTCTTCCAGAGGTGTCCGTGTTGTCAATGCACCGGGCAGCAATTCGGCAACTGTAGCTGAACATGCGCTGTCTCTTATGCTGATGCTTCAGCGCAAAATGGCCCTCGCAGCCAACAAGGTGAAAGCCGGCAACTGGGGCTACCGGGCTACTTACGATGGAGACGACTTAAGAGGGAAACGCCTGGGCATTCTTGGGTTTGGTAACATTGGGCAGCGTGTAGCCAAATTAGCATCAGCTTTTGGCATGGATGTCCAGTTCTGGGATGCCCGTACACTCGACAGTAATTTCGAACAAGTATCACTTGAAGAAATAATTGAGCACGCCCACGTGATCAGCATCCACTTGCCCCTGCTTGAAAGTACCAAAGGCCTTCTCTCGCTGGAGGCACTGTCCCATGCAAAACACAACCCGATCATTATCAATACAGCACGCGGGGGACTCATTAAAGACGCGGATGTATTACAAGCCCTCAAGAAAGGTATTATTTCCGGTTTTGGAGCAGATGTATTGGAGATCGGCACACCGCCGGCCGGCTATGAGTTGTTACAACTGGACGAGGTCATTGTCACTCCACATAGTGCCAGTTTAACTCAGACTACCTATGCAGAGATGTGCCTCATCACGGTACAAAACACATTAGATCTGCTCAGCCACAAACCGATTGATGAACGCTACATTTTCAATCGAGCAGATGTAATTCTCAATTAAGCGCCGGCGCTTGGGCCAGGAGTCAGAAAAACTATTCTTCAGATTTCCTATCGTCGTAGAGCGTAAACGTTTTTATTTTGTGTGCTATTTCCAAAGCTCTTTTGATGCGCGTTTCTTCTCTCTTCGCGCCGTTCACATGGGTTGCCAATCCTCGTTGTTTTCCAGGAGTGAATGAGAAGAAACGGGTCGATGCAGCCTCATCCATCTCAAGTACTTCAGCAAATTCTTCCCCCAGCTCTACAAAATCTGGGTCAGGATCCGGCTTCAGTGAAATGGCTAAATCATCACCTAACACAACGCCGATCTCTTTCAACAAAGACTGGCCCAGCAACATAAAAAACTCACCATGTTTACTGTTCTGGACCGCCCTACGAATGGTTTTTCCATTAATTACAACAATGACGCGCCGGCTCCCGGTTTTGATAACCGCTTCTGCAATTTCCACAGGAACCGGCGCATAATGCTGCTTCAAAAACCCATTGATTGACTTCAACAGCGGCGCATTGAAATCGTATGTAATTTCTTCAGACAAGCTATTCAGGCATTAGATGGATAAATGAGCAAAAGGAATTATTGAACCCGGAGCACTTCACTTACTTTATATCCAATACGGTCAGATATTGCAAGTAATTCTCGGCCTCGTCTGACTTCAACCGGCCCAGTGTACACTTGCCATACACTTCCCGCTTCTTCCCCCTTTCTCACGACCTGGTATCCTATTGAAGCACCTTCGGTAGCCACGGATAACTCAACCGTACGCCCTTCCTTCCTGGCAACAGGGATACTCATCACCGGCTGTGTACGATTTTCCCAAATCGAATCAATATAATCTGACTCGGTCATAAGGCCCTTGTCGTCAATCTCAACAATCCATCGATCATGCTCAGCCCTCAACTCTGCCAGCTTCTCAACATAGGCAGGATCTGAGGCCAGGTTGTTAATTTCATGCGGATCTTCTTTGGTATCAAAAAGCTCCTCAATAGGCTTGGCCGGCCTGAACCATTGCATCTGTACATCATTAAGTGTACCCGCATCACGCATCTTCAACAATTCTTGCATGATCGCCATCTGTTCTCGATACTTCACGGCAAGGTAATAGCCCTGGTCCGGATTATAATTTCGTAGATACTTGAAACGTTGATCACGCACGGCACGAATATGGTCATATTGCGCATCAAAGCGATCCCCGGCGCCGTGCACATAAGATCGGGGCGCATTGGCTTTATAGGGTCCCAGAAAAGCCTGCCCCTGCCCTTTTAAGTAGGCCGGCGGCTCGATGCCAACCAGCGACATGATTGTTGGCTTAAAGTCTATAAAGCTCACCAGTTGATCATCTACCTCACCTGCACGCCATTGGTTTGGGAAACGGATAATCATAGGCACGCGCATACCTGAATCATACAAGAGACGTTTCATCCGAGGTAGCGGGCCCCCGTGGTCCGTGTACCAAAAGATAATTGTATTTTCGAGTTCGCCGGCGTCTTCAAGCTCCTTGAGTAATTCCCCCACCTGTGCATCCATCATCTTGATATTCGAATACATCCGTCGAATATCATTGCGCACAACTTCTGTGTTTGGATAGTAGGGAGGTATGGGCACTTCAAGCTTGGAATCTACCCACAAGGAATCATCTGCACGCGACCATATCTGAGATTCATGGGTAACGCCAATATTGAATATGGCGAAAAACGGTTGATCAGCATCCGGGCGATTCTTCCAATGCGCCTCTCTGCTGGATTCATCCCAGCCTGTTACAGTTTTTTTGAATTGGTAATCTTCTTTTGAATTGTTCGTTGCATAATAACCCAGCCGGCGCATGTACTCGCTGTGCATCTTGACACCGGCCGGAGGCATCGCTTCATATGGCGTCACCTCTGCAGGCAAGTAAAGCGGATTGCCTCCATTGCGCATGTGATGGGCCCCAATGGAATTTTGATACATGCCGGTTGCCAAAGCGGCCCTGCTGGGTGCGCAAACACCTGAGGGCGAAAAAACGTGCGTATATCTAACCCCTTCCGCTGCTAGCCGGCTCAAGTTTGGCGTTTCGATGGTTGAATCACCAAAGGACGGCAGATATGGACCCAAATCTTCTGCTACAATCCATACGATATTGGGTTGTCCCCAATTAGGCTCATCTGTACCCTGCGCACGAGAAATAGCAGGAGATAAAAGAAAAACAAACAGAAGAACGTTGATAAACGTCAGCTTTTTCATGGTGGTATGTAAATAATTGATACGTCCCAAAGAATACTGAAGAACTTGGAGAATATCAGCCACACATAAAAGGCGAACCCTGTTTATTTAAAAGCAGACCTGATCGTTGCTCCAGCCTCTTGTACCGATACCCAATCAAAACCCAGAAACGCAGCTGTAGTGCTGGCAACCTGGTTCTGGAACAGCTTGCAGTCTTTCACTTCGCCAAGCGCCGGCGAATCAGGACCAAGCACAGCCATCCAAATTTGATCTGCCCCTTTAATGTCTGTCCCGTGTCCACGCCACGTATCCAGCGGTTCCGTGCCCCTGCCATGATCGGTCGTGATGATAAACGTCGTCGTGCCTTTATATACAGGATCCTCCTGCGTGAAGGCCCACAGGTCAGCGATAAACTGATCGGTTTGGTGTGCAGATTTCAGGTACGCCTCATAATCACCATCGTGCGCAAAATCATCCGTTTCGCCATAAGCGATGTACAAAAGTTTAGGATGTTTTTTCTTTAGATACTCCAGCGCATAATGGTGCGTAAAAGCATCGAGCCGGACGGTCCCCCAAGGGCTGGGAATTTCTTCTTGCAGATCATTCAAAAACTGTTCTCGCGGTGTCAAATCTTCTCCTTTAGCCGCTTCAAAGCCGGCATTCACCGGTACGCCGCTTCGCTCCTCGTTAACGATGTATGGGAATACATCCCAAGAACCAAAGGCAGCAACTCGGCCTTCAAAGCCGGCTTGCCTATTTACAAACTCCAATACCGTAGTATTAGGATTGGGGATCTTATCATTACTGGTAATATTCACATCAGCGCGGCCCGTCAAAATCTCATTATAGCCCGGATAGGAAAACCACTCGTTGTTGGTAAGATTCACGTCACAACCCAATGCCCTATTCCCGTAAATCTGCCCTTTTTGGAGTAATTCACTCCAGAAAAAAGGCATGAGCGTTTTTCTTCTAGCGTTTGCATCTCCCTTGTGGAACTGGTTTGTTAGTGCAGCAGGATTGCCGACATACTTTTCGTTTTCCACGAGCAGCGCATCTGATCCCGTAAACAATTCTTGCCATCTCAAACCATCCAGGGTTATGAGAAACACATTTTCGGTTTTAAGATCGGTAACAGAACGCCCTTGCTGAGCAAATCCTGTATGGACAAAACAAACGGTAAGAAGAAGTAAATAAGCTCTCATGGTACCGGCGGGGAAAGTCAGTAGAAAAGAATTACGCCTATAAAGTGCCATTATAAGAATAAACCGACCATTAAAAATTCAAACACAGGATCATACCTGGTTAAAGAAAAATAATTTTCAGATTAAACTTGACGCAGGAACGAATAACACATATATTACACATGTCACATGCTATATGTGCAATATCTTATTGAGATTACTCAAACATCATCATGGAAAACGAACAACATAATCTTACACCTAACGAAAAATCTCTTCTTAATCTCCTAAAAGAACATGGATTAAGCTTTTCTTCCCCAGAAGGTGGACAGGACATTCGTGATACTTTTTCACGCGAAATCAAAGAGTATTTTAGCCGGCTTACTTCTGATGGCCTTTCCAAACTATTCGATACCCTTCACCAAAAAGGGCATATTCTAAAAGACAACCAGGGATGGTTCAAACTTGTCTCGCAAAAAGACTACACGGACATTGCGATTGTGGGCAGCATTACAGCTGGTCACCTTCAAGAGGCAATTCAAGATGAACTTGGATTTGTTCGTTTTGCCGGCAAGCTATCTAATGTGCACCAGCTTTATGCATTCCAGGTGGATGGAGACTCCATGATTGGAGACGATATTTACGATGGCGACTGTGTATTGCTGCGTAATGTAGAAGTTCAGGATGGCCAGATAGGCGCTGTCATCGTCAATGGGGAGACAACCTTGAAGCGGATTTATCGCGACTCAGGCTTTCTCCGTTTGGTGCCTAGCAATCCCATGTATGATACGATCCATATTCCAGTCAGTGAGTCTGATTCATTCAAGATTCTAGGCAGACTGGAAGCCGTTATAAACCACAGCGATGGCGATGTCCGCTGGTTTTCCTCCCGACAGTCAATCACTGAGATCAACTTGTTTCTCAATTGATCTATTTCTAGTTAGCGTATTATCATGGCACAAAGCCCTATTAAAACAGCTCGAAGCGGCACCAATGGAAACCAAGTAAAATCAACTTTTCGTGCCCAGGCCCGAAATGGGAAAGCAACGATCTCTTCTAGCATAAACAAACGGGATATGCCGGCGCTAGATTGGATTCATGTCATATTCCTTTTCTATTCGGGTGCGCATAATGCCATCAATGCATGGCACAGAGCAGAAAATGGACTCTTTTTCATTTTTGTGCTCGTAGGAATCCTGAGCGTCGAACTCATGCTCTGGTCTATTTATAAATACTGGAAAGCAGGTCACCTTGTCGGCAAAATGCTTCGCATTGGAAAGTTTGCCGGCTTGTTGGCCCTTTTTTATGCCACGGCTGGTATCCTCGCACAAGCCCAAACCGGTACTGCGAATGACTGGCTTTCCATTTATTACCAATGGATTTTGCCTAGTTCAGCACCTCTAATGTTTTTCTTTGCCTTCTGGATTCAAAGTGTAGATCCAATCATGATGGCCGAAAGAGATACCACAGCGTATTCCTATCTGGCTGCTATTGAAGAGCGCAAAGAGCAACTTGATACAAGGAGAATGCATCTTGATGAGCAACGCAACAAACGCAAATTGAGATCGCATGTAATGAGGAAAAAACTATCAGCGCTCTGGAAAGAGTCTGATAGCCGGCGAACCAAATCAACCCTTCAGAGATCATCGATGACAGAAATGCCATTGCTTCTCGAAGAAGTTGGTGTGTCTATCAAGAAAGCAAATTCCCAGCCCCGGTTCAGGTTTTTGAATTCCAAATATGAGAACCCAAAGCAACTTACAACCGGTCGCAAAAATGAAAACACTCGCTCTCTTATAGATTACATCGAAGAAAAAAAGTAAAGGGCGAGAGGCCAGTTAGTAGCTCTGTAAGTCCCCGCACATCGCCGGCTGACGATGTTGTGGAAAAACCAAAGAATCCGAAAAAAAGAAGAAAGCCAGCACGTAAACTAAAAGACGTTCCTTGCAAAAATCCTGAATGCCCGAACAAACTCGCTGGACGCCAACGCGACTATTGCTCGCGAGCCTGCTCCCAGAAGATGTACAGGCAACGAGAAACGGCCAGAAAGAAACGGCAGGGCAAATCCTGATTACAGATAACTACATTCGCACGATCAATCTTTAACAGCACTGACAATCAGTAACAGCAAAGAATCATGCTCTTGGGCTAACCAGGCGCATGATTTTTTTTATCTTATCTAGATCGATTGGTCACTAGAAGCCACAATGTCAATGAACATGTACACCCGCTTCCCCATCTGTATTTACTCAACACTTTAAAGGTAACAACAAGAAGTGACACGGTAATGTCATACCCTGTCTGATATATTTTACGGCTTAAATACAGCCGGCTCAAGTAGCTTGATCTGACCTAGATCTGCATTAATTTCTGCTTCAACGCCTATTGGAATGGTGAATTTGTTTTCGATATGTCCAATCATCGAACCTGTCCATGCAGGGATTCCCAGGGGCTTAATGTGGTGATCGAGGATTTCATTGAGTGTAAATGAATTGTATCCACTATTTGCTGTACAATCATTACAATTCCCAAAGACAAATCCCGCAATCTGATCCAGTACACCTGACAATTTGAGCTGTGTTAGCATGCGATCAATTCTATATATCGCTTCTCCGATATCCTCAAGAAACAGAATATGCCCCTCCCAATTGGGCAGTTGATCAGATCCAATAATTGAGGTAAGCACAGTCAGATTTCCCCCTACGAGTTTTCCTCTTGCTTTGCCTGAAGAAATTGTGCGAATCCGATCATTCACTACAACCAGCGCATCTCCTTTTTCTTCCGGATTTTTGTAGAGTACACTATCAGCATCAAATAGCAGCTTTTTAACATAGTTCGCTGAGAACTCATTCCAAACGGAATTCCCATTGGGGCCATGAAAAGTGATCAGCCCTGTATTTGCATAAATCGCAATTAGCAACGCAGTGATATCACTGTAGCCCATGAAGATTTTGGGGTTCGCCCGAATAACTTCGTAATCCAGGAAAGGCAGTGCCCTTGCTGCACCCCAGCCCCCATGTAGCGCAAAAATTGCATCAACGTGTTCGTCAGCAAACATGTTGTTTATGTCGGCAGCCCGATGCTCATCTGTCCCTGCGAAGTAGCCCCATCGATCCATCATGTATTGGCCGGCCTTCATTTTCAGTCCTAACATATCGAGTGTTTCTTCGATAATGTCAATTTGCACAGACTCATAAGTAACCCCTGCCGGGCTGACAAGTCCAACCGTGTCTCCATGTTGTAAAGATGCTGGCTTTATCACTTGCATGTCTTTCATGACTTCTTTCCCAACGCCGGCCCCCTTTACAAACGGGATAGCAAGCGCTGATAATTTAAGAAAGCCTCTTCTCGAGGCATTGGCACTGCTGTTGAATTTATCCATGACACCTGATGATATACTTCTGGCAAACAAGACCCGTGGTGGGGATTTCTAATCTACTAATCTATCTGCAGATTTTTGTCCCCCGTTCCAGAGGCATTTCTCTCCAATTTACGCATTGAGCAAGTGTTCATAATTGAACACCTCTTGTGTCACAGGCGAACAATTGCAATGCTCATTTTACTTCAGAATATCTATCTTTAGCATTGTTTTTATTGAACTTACAATCAATGGCACTTGATTTGAAGTATACGGATCTGTCAGCTCATACATATTTACGGGGAAATCCATGTTTTCTAATTATTTCAAAGTTGCTCTCAGGAGTTTACGAAATCAAAAGCTATACGCATTTATAAACATATTTGGGCTGGCGCTTGGCTTGGCATTTTGTTGCCTCATTACTTTATACGTTCGGAGTGAGTTGTCATTTGATCAATTTCACGAAGACAGTGATCGCATCTATCGGGTCTACTCTACCTACTTTCACCCTGATGGCAGCATCGAAGAGATTTATGACGATCAAGCCATGCCGATGGGGCCGGCTATGCAAGCTGACTTGCCTGAAGTAGAAGACTATGTACGTTTTATTCGGTATGAGCGATTTGTTAAAGTAGAGCAGACCATCTTCGATGAAAGCCTCCTATTTACAGATCCTTCCTTCCTCAATGTATTTTCCTTTCCTCTGATCCATGGAGATCCGAGTAGTGCACTTTCGACGCTCAATAACGTCCTGCTTTCTGAAACCATAGCGCAAAAATACTTCGGTGAAGAAAACCCTGTAGGTAAGCGGCTCAGTATTCGGCTTAAAGATGTATATGAAGATTTTTTTGTAGCCGGCGTTCTTAAAGATGCTCCAACCAATTCAAGTATTCAATTCGATATTGTCCTTCCTCTTATGAACAGCAGCCAGGTACAGAGAATGGCTGGACAATGGGGATGGGATAGCTTTCCAACCTTCATAAAACTTACAGAAGACGCTTCTAGTAGTGCGCTTACCAACAAACTAGCGTCCTTCCGGGCCCATTATTTTCCGAATGAGCCAGAGGAGCTTCGCGAACAAGGTTATGCCCCGGGTCAAACGTACGGTGCGTTTTCTATCCAGTCTCTAAGTAGCATCAGAATGGATAATTCTGTTGAAAGTGATTTTACCACGGCTACCAATCCAACCAACCTGTACATTCTGGCCGGGATTGCACTCGCAATTTTATTGATAGCTTGTATCAACTTTATGACGCTGGCCATTGGACGTTCTGCAAGGCGGTCTCGTGAAGTTGGCGTTCGAAAACTTGTAGGAGCGTATAGATCTCAATTGATGATACAGTTTTGGGGCGAGGCTTTTATGTTTTGCTTTTTGGCACTCGGTCTAAGTTTCTTGTTCATTGAGTTTTTACTGCCGGTTTTTAACGACCTGATTGGCCAAAGCCTGGAAACCGATTATCGCAATAGTCCGATGCTTGTGCTCTCTTCTTTGCTGATCATGCTTGCTACCGGCGCCATAGCCGGCAGCTATCCCGCACTGGTTCTTTCCCGCGCTGTACCTATTCAGGCAATAAAAAACGTACAGAAAGTAGGAGGAGCAAATTTCATGACCCGCTCTCTGGTTACTTTTCAGTTTGCCATTTCTGTATTCCTGATGGTGTGCACCTTTGTCATGCTCCAGCAACTTCAACATGTTAATCAGCAAAATCTTGGATTTAACAAAGAGCAAGTTGTGGTTATTGAAACGCAGGGCGTTGATGGCAAAAGAGCGCAAGCGTTTTTCCAAAATGAGTTAAAACAACGCACGGACATTGCTGGCATCACAGGTATAAACAATAGCTTTGAGCGGGGTTACTGGGCCAATCAGTTTGATTACAATGGTGATTCCAAAGAGGTTTACATGTACTTCGTTGATGCCTCTTTTGTGGATGTTATGGAAATGGAACTGGCTTCAGGAAGAGACTTCCAGCCTTTCTTATCCAGCGACTCTACCCACTCCGTGCTTGTCAATGAAGCACTCGTTCGGGAATTTGGGTGGACATCACCTGTAGGAGAAGTTCTTTCAGGACTACAAGGGCCCCAGTCAGCAGATAATCCCACGGTCATAGGAGTGATCGAAGACTTTAACTTCCGCTCGCTCCATTCGTCTGTTGAGCCGATGGTTATGTTCATGGGAGACATTCGAAATCTCCTGATCAGAATAAGTCCTGACCAAATGCCAGAGACCATTGCCGCGCTAGAAGCAACCTGGCAATCGCTTGCACCTGATGTGCCCTTTTCCTACAGCTTCCTGGACGACGACCTAAATACAGCTTATCAAAACGAGCAGCGCTGGAGTAAAATTATTGGATATGCTGCGTTTCTTGCCATTCTCGTTGCAAGCCTTGGCTTGTTTGGCCTCGCCTCCTTAACTGTTGCCGGGCGCACAAAAGAGATAGGAATTCGTAAAGTACTAGGAGCGTCCTTGCTAAACGTAACAACGCTTGTCTCAAAAGAATTTGCGTTGCTCGTATTGATCGGCATCAGCGTTGGTGCACCCATTTCATATTTCGCCATGAATCACTGGTTGGATGGATTTGCTTACAAGGTTACGATGGGCGCCGGCGTATTTCTGGCTGCCGGCGTGTTGTCGCTACTCATTGCGCTGATTACCGTAAGTTATCAGTCCATCGGCGTAGCACTTACAGATCCCGTCCGTAGCTTGCGACAAGAGTAGGCATAGAGGTGGCGTGGCTATTCTCCTCAAATGGGTGGCAATACAGAGAAGAAGGTTATTTATTGGATTTTAACCACTCCAATTGATCTTTTCCCCTCCCGGGTTATCACAGAGAGGAAGTACAAGCCGGCCGGCTGAGGCTTGGCATCTCTCCCCTTGCCATCCCATGACACTTCAGTGCGTCCTTCTACGGCGTAGCCATCAAACAATACAGCAATTTCCAGCCCTCTTACGTCCTGTACAACAATCTTTGCCCAACCTGCCGAAGCCAGTACTGCTTCTATAGAAACCGATCCAACAAACGGGTTCGGATAAGCGGCAAACTGCTTGAGCAGACGCGAAGAGATAAATGGTTCAACGTCGAGATCAGTTAAAACGGTGGATAAATCAAACACAAACGCAGCACCATGCACAATTTCTTCCCCTTCGCTTCCCCAGGCACCAGCAACCGTTTGTGTGCCACTCGCTGCAACAGCCACGCCCATCCCTCCGTTTGTCAGATTTTCTTCGGGTCGTAGTTTTGCAACCTGTAGCCATGCGCCATTTTTCTCTTCATAAAGATAGGCTGCTCCTGCACTTGAACCGGCATCATCATCCCCGGGCGCACCAACTACGATGTATGAATCTCCTAGCGAAACAGACTGACCAAAGGCATCATTCCCAACGCCGTCAATGGCAAGCAATTTATCTACTTGCGCAAAACCGTCATCTTGTTTTCGAAAAACATATGCTGCACCGGCCTCCAGCGCCTTGTCATCATTGGACCGGGCGCCAACCACAATTAAATCGCCACTGAGTGCAACAGAAACACCGAATTGGTCAAGCGAACGCCCATCATCTGCAATCAGGGTGCCGGCTTCCAGCCAAATGGCTCCCCGGTTTTCGAACACATAGGCTGCACCAGAATTATCATCAAATCCATTGGCGAGCAGCGCACCTATGACTGCGTAGTTTTGATTTAGTGCTACAGATGTACCAAAAAAATCACCGCCGGTGCCATTGATGGGCATTAGTTTGTTCAGCTGAACCCATCCGGTATTAGATCTGACAAATAGATAGGCTGCTCCAGAGCTATTGCCTTGCTCATCCGCGCCTCGTGCTCCCACCAGAGCCAAATCGCCACTTATTGCCACAGAGAAGCCAAAAGCATCGTTTGCCGTGCCGTCATTAGCCGTGAGTTTACTTTGCAGGCTCCAGGCAGCACCATCGCGAAAAAAAATGTAGGCAGCGCCGGCATTGATCCCTTTTTCATCATCACCAAGCGCACCAATAATGGCAAAATCACCATCTACAGCTACCGAAAATCCAAATCCATCAGAGTCACTCCCCTCGGTCAATACAATTGTATCAGACAGATTCCAATCTGCACCCTCCTTTTCGTAGACAAAGGCAGCGCCGGCGTCTTCCGCAATATCGTCGTGAAAATTAGCGCCAATGATCAATGTATTGCCGCTTATAGATACGGCGCGTCCAAATTGATCTGACGCCATGATGGCATCTGGCACCAACTTCTTAATCGATTGGGCTAGCCCCATACGGGGAGCCATTGCAATCAAACAGAATAAGACAACCCAACAAAAAGCAGCAAGATCTGACTTGACGTCTCTAAACCTGTACTTCTTCCTCTTCCCAGTTTTCGATAGCTTCGAGAATCGATTCAACAATCTTGTCTTCCGGGATTGTTTTGATGATTTTGCCTTTTTTGAATAAGTGGGCCCGACCTCGTCCGCAGGCAACACCAAGATCGGCGCCGGCTGCTTCTCCAGGGCCATTCACAGCGCAACCCATTAAGGCAACGTTAAGGTCTTTATCAAACTTCCTTGCCTTCACGGCCTGCTCTACATCTTCTGCTATTTTGAAAAGATCAACTTCGAGCCGGCCACAGGTTGGGCAGGCAATTATATTAACACCCGGACGACCAAGGCGCAATGATTTCAGAATCTGATGCCCAACTTCTACTTCATTTACGGAATCAGCAGTCAATGATACCCGAATGGTATCACCAATTCCTTCGGCGAGTAAAGCACCAATACCTATAGAACTCTTGACTGTCCCGGAGCTCACCGTACCAGACTCGGTAACCCCTAAATGCAGTGGAAAATCGGTTCTCTCAGCCAACAACTTGTACGCCTGGATCATAAAGTAGACATCTGAATGTTTTACAGAGATAATGATGTCTTCAAAACCATTGGCAGCGCAGATCTCTATATGGCGCATGGCGCTCTCATAGAGGGCTTCTGGCTTTGGGAATCCGTATTTATCCAGAATATCGCGCTCCAAAGAGCCTGAGTTGACGCCAATTCGAATTGGAATACCCGCCTCCTTGGCAGCCAATAAAACTTCGCGCTCCCATTCGGGCTTGCCAATATTACCCGGATTAAGACGAACCTTGGCAATACCTGCTTCGATCGCCTTCAAGGCATACTGGTAATTAAAATGAATATCCGCCACGATAGGCACACTTGCGCCTTTCACAATATCAGGCAAAGCCTCTGCATCCTCGGGCCTTGGCACTGCAACACGAACAATATCAGCGCCGGCGGCTGCCAGTCCTTCGATCTCAGTAAGACATGTTTCTACATCATGTGTTTTAGAAACAGTCATTGATTGCACCGATATAGGGGCTCCTCCCCCAACCTGTACATCACCTACAAATACAGCACGAGAATGACGGCGTGGTCTTTCCATTATGATTTAGCAAATATTTTAATTCTCAATGATCGCAAGTTGCAGATTTTTCAGACGGTGGTCTACTGCAAATACCCCATAGAAGGGGCGAACAACCATGTTCATATTCTGCTCTCAGTAACGTATCTGCTACTTTACAGGGGCAGAGCAAAAAATACTGAAGCGATAGCAGCGGTAGTAACGCATGTTTTGAAGAACAAGTTGCGCCGGCTCACCGATATTTAACAGTTGAAAGCGATGATCTAATTCAGGAGAATTAAACGAGTGTAGCGTCGAGATAATTTTTGGACAGTCCGTGCATGAAGAGGGTTAGAGAACATAGAGAAAGAGGGGGAGAGGATCTAATTTTCCACTCTTTCTCTATGCTCTCTTCTTCAAGTGTTGAAAAACCAGACGTTTATTAACTTGCCACAACCTTACTCAGACACTGGGCAACCTATTGCCAGCCAAGCACGGCAACCAGCGGCCGGTGGTCAGAATAATCCAGCGGTGGAATGGATGCTTCGTAAATCTTCCAGTCAGGCGTCACAAGCATGTGGTCTATTTTGGCCAGTGGAAAACTTACGTGATAGGAGGTCTTCCATATGTTGTCCACACCATGTACATCTTTCAAGCCGTCAGCCAAATGGTAGTATGCCCAGTTATGTGGTGTGCTATTAAAATCTCCACTCAGGATAACGGGTATGGTCTCGTTTGAAATAAACTCCTTGATTTTTTCAGCCTGCCACGCGCGATACCTGAAGGCTTCTTTGTACTGAGCCAGGTAAAAAAACCAGAACCTCGGACTCAGTGGGCTCATGTTATCTTCCAGCCACGGCTTTTTCGATCCGAATGTTCTTAAATGCACGTTATAAAATGCCGCATCTTTGCCCCCCCATTCAAATTGCATGCGCGTAAAGGACATCACTTCATATCCCTCCTCTCCAATTTTGACGCGTTGTTTTTTCTCCTGACTCAGTTTATCGCGGCGAGACCAAACAGGTTTAAAGGTGGTAGGCACATCGTGAAAAGAAGTTGCTACGGTCTGAAATCCTAAAGAATCGAGTTTATTTGCTACATAGGGTAAATTGCGGATACGCAGCTCACGCCCCCTATAGCGGACCATAAATTCCTGGAGTCCCAAAATATCCGGATAAAGCAATCCAAGCACTTCGCCCAGCTTTTTGGCTTGTTCTACCTGGGAGAAAATCTCAAAGTGGCCCAAATTATACGAAGCAATGCGGAGGGTTTCAGCGCTACTATCCGAGCCGACAGACGTGCTCTCGAAGGAGGAAAACCGAATAATTATTAAGACAGCGAAGGAGAGATGAATCGCAACCATCAACCATCTTTTAACAACACCAAACACAACAGTGGCCATTAGGATCAAGACACTGAGCAGGGGTAAGCCAATAGCAAAGAGTTGCGGTAACCAAAACGTGCGAGGATCTACGTAACGACCGATATAGCCGGCTGCAAACAAGCATAAAACCAGCGCATCAAAAGTCAAAAAGGCAATCCACAAAAATCGTCGCACAAATATCCTGTTTAAATTAGCCTACTTGCGGCTAGCCTCATACAATATTTTCTTTTCTGCTGGTGTGAGCGCTTCATATCCTTCTGCGCTAATTTTATCTAGAATACGATCCACCTCGTCCTCCTTAGACGTCTCAATAACTTCAACGTCAACTTCTGTACGCCGCCAGGTGCGTTCTCGGGTCGGCGTATTTTTGGGCTGGGGCTCTTTTGTATCGCCTTTAGAAGCCAGCCAATTTTCCAGTTTCTGCATCACACCCTGGCTTTCGGTACTTCCCGATGATTTACTACGAGACTTCCCACTGAAAAAATAGCCCGCCCAACTGGAAAGATCTACACCCGAAGATTCAGCTTTTGCGAATAAAAAGCCAAATAGAGCGCCGCCCCAATGTGCACCAACTGCATTTCCCTTCAGGAAGAGGGCATCTATAACAAGAAAACCAAGAACGATATACAGCAGGCGAACCGTACCAAGGAAAAGCAATCCCACGCTTTTATAAGGATGCAGGATAGCCATGGTCATCATAATACCAAGTACAGAAGCTGAAGCGCCATGCACAATCACTTTGGTTGCAGCACCTGCAGTATTCCCCCCTGGAAATAACCCTTCAAGCACAATCGACAAAATGCCACCGCCGATGCCGGCGATAATATAAACGGCCAGCAATCGGTGAGAGCCATGCAATTCTTCGTAATCCCTGCCTATCCAGACAAGCCACAGCATATTGAACGTAATATGCAAAATACCGCTTAGATCTGTGCCCAGATGCAGGAAATTATATGTAATAAGTTGCCACGGCTGGAAAAGAAAGGTCGAAGGTTCAGCTTGTAACGCAAGGTGGCGGTTGAATAACCCTTGCATAAAATCGAAATGCTGCAGCAGCAAAAACCACAATACATAAATGACCACATTGATAGTCAACAGCGTCCGAATCGCCGGCGGCTGCATTCTATACCATGTATTGAGCTGATTCACAGGATGTTTATCTTTAGAGGTTGTTGTTGCTGTGAATGCATTTAGACAGTGTTTTCAGGTGTTTTACGAATCGGGCACACCTGGATGTGCAATTTATCTAATGCCTTACTTATTACACGCTAAATAAGCTTTGGTTTACCAAATGAGTATGGTTTAACAACTTCAGCTACTAAAGCATTCTTTCTGCGGGTTTGATCGGCAATTTGCCGCGCCAATATTGCATGACCAGAAACCCAAAAACCATGCCGCCCAAGTGAGCAAAGTGTGCCGTCCCCGAAGCAGCTCCGGTAAATCCACCAAAGATGGCAAACACACCCAGTCCCAAAACAAACCATTTCGCCTTAATTGGAATGGGTAAGAACAGCAGGAATATCTCGTTGTTGGGAAACATCATGCCGAAAGCGAGCAGAATGCCGTACACTCCCCCGGAGGCACCGACAGTATAGTATCCTTGCCCAACCGAGGTGGCCAACTGAATTAAGCCGGCGCCAACAACACATACAAAATAGAATATTGCAAACCGACGCGACCCCCAGGCATTTTCTATCTGGACGCCAAACATCCACAACGCAAACATATTAAACAATATATGCGTGAGGTCGCCATGCAAAAAACCGTAGGTAATCAGTTGCCACGGCCAGAAATCGCCAGTAGCCCGCAAGCCCTGCGCAGTATAAATCTGATCAGGTGCTCCGATAGGCCACAGGGCAAGCCAGTCTCTAAGAAACACTGCAATCGGGCTGTCCGCTGGATTTTGTGCCAGGAAGAACAGTCCATTTATTATCAGTAGATTCTTTAGAACCGGCGGAAAAACTGAAAAATTTGTAACTGGCCGAATAGAATTGGAATACATCTAGCTACGTTTATGTACACTCGGGTTTCAAGTGGTACGCCCCACTCCTTCGGGGGTTACATGAATATGGCTTTCTAATCGAAAGTGCCACGACAAAAAAACCAAATGGACAAATCGTGGCAACAAAGAACGAAACTGTCATGACTATTGTATCGTTCCTCCATCGAATTTTATAATAAACCATTAAGTTATCAGTGGTCAGTTCTCAGTGGTCAATTAATTCTTAAAACTGATAACTAATAACTGACTACTTAAGAATGAACGCTTGTGATCTTCTTTGTATCTGATATGCACTTTGGCCGTGGAGACCTCGCTACAGAGAGAACCCATGAGTCTGCGTTATTATCTTGCTTGCGTCATTATGAAGACCAAATTGAGCACCTCTTTCTCTTGGGTGATGTTTATGACCAATACATAGAATACCCGAACCTTATTCCCAAAGGCATCGCGCGTTTCCAGGGATTTCTGGCAGAATGGACAGATAAAGGCCGGCCTGTGACGTACCTGACGGGCAATCATGATCCATGGCATATCGATTACTATAAAAAAGAACTGGGAGTTAACGTCATCTTCGATTCCTTTTCTGAACCTCTTAATGGAAAACACGTTTACTTGAACCATGGAGATATCATAGCTTCTAGATTTCCACTCAACACCCTTTTGAAGCGCATGTTAAAGCATCCGCTTCCTGTGTTTTTGTATCGTTCGTTGCTTCCAGGAGATGCCGGCTACAAGCTGGCGCGATGGGTTAACAGGCGAATTCATTCAGACGTTATTGATGAAGAGGTTGTAGTGCAGCTGCGAAAACATGCAGCTTCATTGCTTGCACAGCAATATGACCTTGTTGTAATGGGCCACAGCCATCATGCTGAATTATCTCAGCATGGCAAAGGTTTTTACATAAACACAGGGTACTGGAGACTTCATCGTACTTTTGCATACATGAAAGACGATGCACTGGCGCTGTGCGAATGGAATGATAGAACTAAGAATTCCGTACTATTAAACAAACTGTCTTTTACTGGAGAATCTCGTACTTAAAACCGAAACTTCTCCATAATCGAATGGTCTTGCTTAAAGCTGCCTTACTTAAAACGCAGCATTTTTTGCATTTTCTAACATCCTCAAGCTTAGCCTGGTGAGGCAAACGCTATGTCGGAAGAATGGTCCTATTCGGACGAGGAGCTTAAACGCTACTTTAACGACCCTTCTAGCCGCCGGCAACCTGCCGTCGAGCATTCCAGTGATTATTATCGCGATCCTAATGGAGACGCGCCGCCCCCGCCACGCCGGGGAATTCGCGGGTTCTTTGAACGCCTCTTTGGCGATTCCAAGAAAGCAGATGCTGCTTTTGCGCTTTCCATCATTACTTTTATTGGCCTCATTGGCCTGCTGAGTATCGGTGTATTCCTCCTTTCACTGGGAGAAGACGATTTACCCTCTTTACAGCAACTCGAGAATCCAGATCTCCAGCTTGCAACCATTGCCTACACCGCAGACGGTAAAGAGCTGGCCCGATACGCCTACGAGAACCGTTCCTCTGTCGCATATGACGCGATTTCACCCAATGTGATCAATGCACTGGTTGCAACGGAAGATCATCGCTTCCATAATCACTGGGGTATCGACCTTTTCCGATTTTTTGTTTCGGCTGCAAAAACCGTCATGGGAGACGTCCAGGGGGGCTCAACCATTACGATGCAGTTGGCCCGAAACCTGTACAACAAAGAGATTGGAAAGCAACAGACCGTTTCGCGTAAGCTGAAAGAAATGCTGACCGCCGTACAGCTCGAGCGGAGATACACCAAGCGTGAAATCATCGAGATGTACCTCAATACCGTTGAATTTGGCAACAACGCCTTTGGTATAGAAGCCGCAGCACGCACCTTTTTTAGTGTAAGCTCAAGCGAACTCGACACGCTCCAAAGCGCTACGTTGATTGGTATGCTGAAAGGCATTACAATGTACAACCCAATCCGCAATCCCAATACGTCCCGGCAACGACGTAATACAGTGCTTGCGCAGATGGTAAGAAATAACTACCTGAACCAGGCCTATCTCGATGAGCACAGAGATATTCCCATCGAAACTAAATACAGCTCCAGTGAAATTACCGCCGGCTTTGCGCCATACTTTGCAGAGCACGTAAGACAATGGCTGGGCGAATGGGGAAAGGAAACAGGGCACAACATTTACTCCCAGGGCCTCATCGTCCACACCACCATCGATACGCAGTTACAGGAAATCGCCTCGGAAGTAGTAGACCGGCAAATGAAAAGCCTGCAAAACATTGTTGACTTCGAGTGGAGCAGAAAGTCTTTTGGTGGATACCCTAAATCGACCAACATGGTTGATTACGAGGAATTGCCGGAATTTGAACCCTTCAAACAATTCTGGAATTTAAAAGGAGACACGCTTGGGTTTTACGTGATGGAGACCGAAGCTTTTCGCGTGCTCAAGAATGAAATTGGTGGAGAGGCAGCGCGGGATTCGCTGCTAAATGATGAAGAATTCATGCAACAATTCAAGGCAGACAAAACGCGCCTTGAAGCCGGCATGGTTTCTATTGACCCGCGCACAGGATATGTCAAGGCATGGGTTGGCGGCAGAAATCTGGCCGACGACTGGTACGACCACGTATCTAAAGCACGCCGGCAGCCGGGCTCTACCTTCAAACCCTTTGCCTATATCGCTGCCATCGACAATGGCTATTCGCCAGATTATCAACTAATGGATAGCACCATCTACTGGGAGGATGATCTTGGCAATACGTGGCAACCAGGTAACTCAGGCGGTGATCAGTCTGGGTTGATGCTGACGCTCCGAGAAGGCCTTAAGCGATCCAAAAACACAATAACGGCCAGACTTGTCCTACAGATTGGTGCGCCAACACTGGCTTTTTACGCCCGACGCATGGGTATTAAAAGCCCGCTCAACGAGGTACCCGCGCTCGCGCTCGGTACAAGCAATGTTACACTGCAGGAATTGACCACGGCGTATAGTACGCTCGCCAACGCTGGACTCAAACACGAGCCCACTGTGATTACGCGTATTGAAGACCGATTGGGCAATGTGCTTTACGAAGCAAGGCCAAGCCCGGAAGAAGCGCTGAATGAACAGACTGCGCTTACCGCAATTGATATGCTGCGCGATGTCATTCAGGCCGGCGGAACCGGCACGAGGGTTCGCACCCAGTACAGCCTGTACGAATATGATCTGGCTGGCAAAACGGGGACTACACAGAATAGCGCCGACTGCTGGTTCATGCTCATGCATCCCGAACTGGTAACTGGCGCATGGGTGGGCTTCAATGACCAGCGCGTCACCTTCCGCACAGATTGGTGGGGACAAGGCGCGCACAGTGCCCTCCACCTGGTAGGAGACTTTACACGAAAGATTGCAGACGAAGATCGGTTAAACAAAGTGTCTTTCCCATTACCGATTGATTATGGAGCACCAAAAATAGACATTGAAGGGAATCAAGAAAAAGGAAAGGTTAGTTGGTAATACATTCCAAGAAGCACTATCCTTGTATAACACTTGTTATGCGATCTACGATGAAGACCATTTATTGAGTTTTCAGAAACTGTTGAGATTTGAGGTTCACAATTGAGAGAGATGAGATTTTGAGTGATTTTGGATACGACTTTTTGAGCGCATAGCAGCGTTACGTGCGAAAAAAGCGGATTCAAAAGCACCAAAAGATCGCTCGCTCAATGTGAAGATTAAATCTCAACAGTTTCTCAGTTCTCAGATATTAGTTTTCAGCAATAAAGAAGTAGAACCTGACAACCGATAACTGACTACTGATGACCAAGTTATAGTCACTAAGGAGTAGCACGCAACCTGAGTCACATAATTGATACCCCTCTCATATACACCTATTCTGTTTAACAAGGCAACGTGAAAATTCTGCATACGGCCGATATCCATTTCGGCAGTAATGCCTACGGGCGTATCGACGCAAGCACTGGGCTCAACTCGCGACTTTTGGATTTCAAAAGGTCGTTCGATTTTCTTGTGCAGCGTGCGTTGGATGAAGACATAGATGCTTTCCTGTTCGCCGGCGATGCCTACAGAACAGCTGATCCAACACCAACCCAGCAAAAAGCTTTTGCAGAGTGCCTGAAGCCTATTGCTGAGAAAGGCATACCGATTATTATGATCGTGGGAAACCATGATCACCCCATTTCTTACGGCAAGGCCTCAGCACTCGACATCTATCCCTATCTGAGTGGAGATGTCCACCTGTTTCACCGGCCTGATTACAAGATCATCGAGACGAAGAGTGGTCCACTCCAATTTGTGGCGCTGCCATGGCCGATCCGAAGCATGCTGCTCACCAAAGAAGAGCATCGCACAAAATCGCCTACAGAAATCAGGGAGTTCATCGAGGAAAAGTATATTGAATTTGTTCGATTGACCACAAAAGAACTAAATCCTGCATTACCAACCATCATGGCAGCACATTTGTCTGTTCATGGTGCAGAGTTATCCGGCTCAGAACTGACCAGCCTCATTGCACATGAGCCCAAGTTCTCAGTGGGACAGTTGGCCATGGATCCTATTGACTATATTGCCCTGGGCCATATTCACAAATTCCAGGATCGCAACGAAGGCAATAAACCGCCTGTTGTTTATTCAGGCAGTATTGAATGTATCTCTTTTAAAGAGTGGGAGTACCCGAAAGGATTTGTCATTGTAGAAATTGAAGGTGCAGAAATTGATGGCGCCGGCGTTAACAATGGCCGCGATAAAAAAACGACCTTCCGATTTATTGAAACGCCTTCCAGACCTTTTGTAGCCATTCAAGTTGATGCCCGTACAGTTGAAGACCCGATGGCATTGATTCTCGAAACGATAAGCCAAAATGATATCAAGGATGCCGTTGTTCGCATCAGATATCAAATAGAAGAGGCCGCAGCGTCAAGCATTGATGGCCAGCAGATTCGAGAAGCACTCAAGGAGGCAAGTAATATAGCTTCTATAGAAAGAATTGTTACACCAGAAGAACGTCAAAGGAGAACCGTAGTCACCAGAGAATCTACACTCGAAGAGGCTATGGACAGGTATATATCACAACACGAGAATCTCACTTTTCTGAAAACAGAATTGATAGAAAAGGCTCTTGAGCTGGAATCTGCTTATGAACTTCAACGCCAGGGCCATTCCTGAAATGCAACTTTTTCGATTGAACTACCCGTGACTTCTCCTTTTAAGTATATTTGTAACGATAAAGAAAATGTCAAGACTACCGACATTTATCTATTGAATAAGATTTCCTCGACACAAGACGCTTGACAACATCTAAACAGTAAAATGAATCTCGATAGCATTACAGCCATTCCTCCAAGGAAGGAAGGTGTCCTAACAGAAAGTGAACCTATCGCAGTATGGCCATTGGTAGAAGCTGCACTAGATCTGATTGGTGCTGATGAATCAACAAGAGAAGCAGCTACTTTAGCGATATCGAGCAGCGATGGATGCATCGTATTGGCTAACTACCTCAATAGCGAAGCCAAACGCGTCCACAAAATGGTGTACGACTTCAAGGTGCCTCTCATCGTACTAGCTGCCGAAATGGCTAGAGAGGATGATGGGGCGGATTCTATCTATGATCCGGATGAAGGCGCCGTCTACTTTGAAACGGACGACAACCAATTTTCCTTCCATGTATTTAAAGACTGGACGGTAGACTGGGAAGCGGTTGCTGACGAAGTCATTAAAGGATATGAATGGTCTGGTAATGAAAACCAAACCTGGGCGCTGGATCTCCTGCTAACTTATCTGGAAATAGACCTCGAGCCTTTCAAAGGAGATCCCGACGACACCTAGCCGGCGCAACAAGCTTCACGGCTCACTACGTGACACGTACTGGTTGCCTGTTTAGACCCGGCTGCTTGTTGGTCCTATTCGTTGTCTGGCGACATAATGATCTGGTCAGCAGCGGTTAACGTACAATCGTTTTCTATTCCTGCTGACATGATTGAACCAACCTCTTGTCTATGAGAGGCTCTGGATCCGTCCGTATAGACGATGTCTACCCGGTCGATTTCGGCGCATTGAATGGCAGCGTTGTACCAAACGTTTTCAAACTGGTACTGCTTTTCGCCGTCATGCACCGAGATTGGTCCAAACCGACGCAATCGCTTGGTGGAAGCACCGGAGTTCATGCCTTTCTCTTTCAATCCTTCATTATTGTAGGGTGTGATTGAAAAAGTGACTTCCCGAACAGTGCGCGTTGAATCAAGGTGTTCAAAAGCATAATAAATAGAAACGCCGCCGGCTGAATTAGGTGGATGAATACCAAATTCAGTTACCAGAAATCGCTTCCCCAAACGATCCTCAGCCAACTGATCACGGCCCATTTGTGACTGATCTCCTTTGCTGACTCGTTCAGCTGCGAGTTTCTGTTTCAGACTTGCTGCTCCTTCTCCTTCATCCAGAAACAAACGCATGACCCATCCCTCGAGCCCCTCATAACGCACTTTCCAGTAAGCCCCATTAAAATCAGTCGCTATCAGCGGTGTTTTCTGAGGCAGAAGTCGAATAACGCGACCATCCGGAGAAGGTCTGGACCTCAGGCTGGCATCCATATTGGTAAGCAACACCACGCTTTCGGTGTCAACTTCCTCCAATTGATGTAACTGCAGGAGCGCTTCTGCCGATGCAAGTTCAGTATTTACAGCATCTATTTGTTGCTGCAAAGTTGCTTTGAATGCAGCAAGACTATCAACCCGTCCTCGCAACTGCTGAACTTTTACTACTGCATCCTGAGCACTGCCTGTAGAAGCAGAAAAGGTAGATATAGATATCACTAATACAAGCGCTGTAAAAAGCCTTCTTATCATTCCTGATTTTCCTTGGGTACGGACAAACATCGCGATGGGAGGCTATTAGCTAAGAGCGAATTTGCTGTGTACTAAGCTGTGTTCTAACAAGACTTGCAATAAACTTTAGAAAATATCTTCAATCACATCAGTCTTCAAAAAAATAGCTACGGAAGCTCCGCGACCCATTTTCTTTTACAAGTACCATACCACGAAATGAGCAATTCCAGATAACTGCGATTCATGGCCTTATTATATGTATCCTTTCGTTTAACACATATCTCTGACAAACCTTACGCGGGATTCATTCCCTTTATCATTTGATAACATCCAGAAGGAGTTGGGGCAGTTATAATCACCCCGCCGGCTCTTCAAAAAAAGAGCGTTTTAAACATCCACCTGCAATACAATTTTAACGAACCGGAGGACAAAGATATTGTGCGACCAGGGTTTGATATCAGACTGTGTACCGAAAAACACAGAGACGTTAGAATACAGAGACACTAAAATACACAGACACCACAATCAACTAAACGTGGCCTACGTCAATTAAACGACATATCAACAGAAAAAAGTCTCGCTTCATGTTTAGCTATAGGCAGTTGTATTTAAAAACTCCTCCGAGGCAACATGGGTATTGCTTTAACCAGACACCCAGGTGGTCATTCCCTGTACAGTAAAAAGCTGAGTGGCTTGCTTCGCCTTGTTGGCATCCTCAAAAACACCAAACAGTGAACTCCCAGACCCTGACATAGCCGCATAGCCGGCGCCGGCGTTTATCAACGCTTGTTTTAATTCGTTCAACTCGGGGTACGCCGTGAAAACAGAGGTCTCAAAATCATTCACCAATTCTGTACGCCATCTGGACAGGTTGTTTGAAAAAACAACAGTTTTAAGATCGGCTCTTTCTTCATCGTTGGGTTGGATGTTCTGATAAGCGAGTGCGGTTGACACATGCACCGGAGGCACTACCAAAACAATGACATACGGGAATTCATACTTCGCACCTGGTCCTGGCTCAAGAAGCGGCTCCAGCAATTCACCCCGGCCTGTTGCATACACGGCATCTTCGTGTAAGAAAAAGGGCACATCAGACCCGAGCTCGGCTGCAAAAGCGTGTAATGTTGTATAATTCAGATCCAATTGCCACAATTCATTGAGCAAGCACAATGTTTGTGCAGCATCACTAGACCCACCTCCAAGGCCGGCACCGTACGGCAGGTGTTTTTCAAGATGTATTGCTGCTGCCTTATCAAGGCCGTAATGCTTCCGTAAAATATTTGCAGCGCGCACGCATAAATTAGATGCATCGACAGGCAAACCTGGATCTGAGCAAGTAAATTGCATATGCTCCGCCGGCTGCACCCGCACCTGGTCGCACCATTGTACTGGTAAAAAAACTGTTTCTATATCATGATATCCATCATCACGCTTACGCAACACATGGAGCCCCAAGTTCACCTTCGCCGGCGCATTTCTCTCAAGAATCAATTATTTACCTCACGCGTTTAGAATTCGCTCATTGCCAGGGTAAGTACAAGTATACACGGGTGCAACAAACATGCACAACTACCCCGTGATTATCCAGCAATGCAGCGTGCGAATTGCTATGACATAACATATATCGTAATTTACCGCTCTACCATCCCCTACTGCAAATAACCCACTCCTACTGAAGCGCTTATTCCTTTCTGCTACAAATCTACTCTTTTTATTTAACTGGAAATGCAAGATTCGCTTCTTTGCACTGTATATGCACAAAAAGCAGATAGTTTTTATTCTTCTATTAGTCGCGCTGCTGACACCCCTTGCTTCTATAGCTCAGAATCGCACGGGAAGCCGCATCAACGATCCCAATCGTACGAATACGTATCAGCAATTGCAGCAGCAATTTGCGATTGCTACCAATACAATCAATGGATTATTAGTGCTCGAAGGCGCTCTTGATCCTGATACGTATATCGTAGGCCCCGGCGATCAGTTCAGTCTTTCGATAGGTGGCCCTACCCCTATACAGGTTGTGTTGCCTATATCTGCTGAAGGAAATTTACTTTTGTGGGATGTAGGAAACGTTTCAGCTGCCGGCAAAACATTGTCTGAATTACGAGTAGATGTAATTGCAGCGCTACAAAATCAATACGAATACGCTGCAATCGACATCAACCTATTGCAGCCTCGCAGATTTTACGTACACCTTGCCGGCAGCATACCAGAACCCGGCCGATACCTTATGCTGCCCCTTGCACGGCTCGATGACGCCGTCCAGCAAGCGTTTGCCTCACAAGCTACAGCCCGGCCTGATCCAACTGCCGGTGGAGAAGTCAGAATCGTCGGATCCGCTACCTCTGAGGTACCTCAAACACAGAATGGCTTTAACCCCTCTCTCCGGAATGTACTATTAACCCATCGTGACGGCAGTACAGAAGTCTTTGATCTATTCGCCTATTATTTAAACGGTGACCTGACGCAAAACCCGTATTTGAGCGACGGCGACGTAATCCGCCTGACGTCATATAATGAGGCCCACAGCGCTATCCTTGTAACGGGCGACGTGTCATCTCCTGGCAGAATTGAATACAAAGCTGGTGACACCGTTCTGGATGCACTCCGATTAACAGCCAGTGAGCAAGATATTGAAGGCTTGACGACTGTTCGACTGACGCGCAGAAACAACGGAGAAACCCCGGTAACGATAGACCTCAGTGTACCAGAATTACTCGATGGGACGCGACCACCTCTAACACTGCTCGCGGGGGATCATATAAATGTGAAAATGGAGGAGTATTCACAAGCCTCCGTTTACGGCTTTGTAAAGTATCCCGGCACATTCCCTATTGAGAATGCAAAAACCACTTTAAAGGAGCTCGTAACGTTGGCCGGCGGACTCAAACCCGAAGCAAGTGTTCGATCTGCGTATATTGAACGCCGGCAATCTCAAGCCAGAAAGCCAAATAGCGAAACAAGTGATCTGGACTTCTTTGAGCGCACCTACTTCCAGCGATCTTTAAGCAAGAATAATATTTCTATCAATATAGAATCTGCGCTTGAGCCAGATGCAGAAGAGCTGCTCTTGTACAGCGGCGATGTGATCGTTTTCCCCAGAGACGAGCAAACCATTCATGTGGTTGGCAATGCTTTAAAACCGGGATATATTCCTTATGTCCCTGGGAAAACAGCAGCTTATTACATTGAACTGGCGGGAGGTGAAGCACCCATGACAACCGGCAGATACGTTTTTGAAGCCGGCTCTGGAAAAGTTTATGCTGATAAAGGAGCCATTTTACGTCCTGGTGATACCATCTTCATCAATCGTGAATCCATAGCAAGTACGCCGGACCTTCAGGCGTTGCTTATCACTGATGAAGTCTCCAAACGCCAAACACGTATCGCCAGAACCCAGACCATCATCACAGGAATTACCGCGCTCGTAAGCGTTGTCAATACCTTCCTGCTCATAAGAGACCGGCTCAACAACTAGGTTATTTCTCTTTCTACGTATGGACGCTAATTCATCGGATAATCCCACCCCGGAAGCTTTGCATCGCTATGATCAAGAGAGGAAGGCACGCGCTCGTGAAATCTTCTTCCTGCTTGCCAGAACGGTTTACAAACGCAGGGGATTAATTGTCATCGTAACCGGAATCGTTGCAGTTTTATCGGTCGTCATCTCTCTTTTGTTGCCCAAGTGGTACACATCTTCCACGCGCCTGTTATCACCTGAGTCTGGCGGAGCAAGCCCCATCTCTGCTGCGATGCTCAAGAACCTGTCTTCAGCGGCTTCTTCGTTTCTTGGAATTGGCGGAGGAGGAGATTATGAGCGCTACATTTCGATCATGACCAGCCGCACGGTGTACGAGGAAGTTGTCAATAAATTTGATTTGATCACTGTTTATGAAGCGACGGACAGTGAAGACCCCATGGGTTCTGCTGTTGAGACCATTGCGGATAATACTGAGTTCAGTATCGACCTTGAATTTGGCTATTTGACCATAAACGTAACCGATCAAGACCCGAAACGCGCAGCTGAAATGGCCAATTTCTTTGTCAGCGAGCTGAACAGAGTGAATATGGCGTTGTCATCTCAAGATGCAGGGCACTACCGCCGGTTTGTTGAACAGCGCTACTCTGAAGTGCTTGCAGAACTGGATTCGCTAAAAAAACGCACGCAGGCTTTCCAGGAAGAGCACGGCGTTTTTGACATTCAGACGCAGGCTGTTGGTTTCTTTGAGCAGCTCGCCGCGATGAGGGCCGAAGAAATTGCTCTGGAAATAGAATACCAGGTACTGCTTAGTCAGTATGGAAAAGACAATCTCAGGGTTGCATCTGCACGACTGGCTTTTCTTGCGGCCAAAGAAAAAACACAAGGTGCACTGGAAGGACAAGAACGAATATTGCCGGTTGCACAAGAAGAGGTGCCGGCCATTATGCGTCAGTTTCTACAGCTAGAACAGGAAGGACTAATCCAAAAAAGTCTACTCGAGGTCATTGCGCCTCTGTATGACCAGGCCAGATTTCAGGAAGAACGTACCTTTCAAGCTGTACAAGTTATAGATAAAGCCATACCCCCATTCAAGAAATCAAAACCAAAACGTTCAATCATTGTGATTGTAGCTACAATGACTGGTTTTATTCTTGTTTTGCTGTATGTGCTGGCACGAGCGTGGTGGCAGGCAAATTACCCTATCATGCAAAAACACTTGCATACCATCACGGAAGGCGCGCGCACATCTGAAGACCGGTAGGCTGATCCATGCATTCCGGCATATCTCCACATTTGCCCCAATCTGACCGGTTTCGCCAATGGGGTAATTTTGCGCTGCTCCTTTGCTTTACATTCGGATTGTTTGTGCTGGCAATGGCCACGTGGTTGTACTCAAGCTATCTGGCCGTACTGCCTCTGGCAATTTTACTGGGTATTACAGCCGGCATTCTGCTCAAAGACCCACTACGCGCCCTCAGTCTCACGCTGCTTGGTTTCTTTCTCATTCTTAGAAAAGATCCTACGCTTGCTATACTTGAGATGGTCTTTCATGCCTATTTGATAGGCTATCTCATCTACTGGTTTGTGAGTAGGTCTTTTTTCTATAAACAGACGGTACTCAAAGACGCTGCTGACTGGCTTTTCTTCTTATACCTTGTTTACACGACCTGCACGCTGTACCTCACGATCGTTTTTGGTGGCAAGATTGCAATAGCCATAAGTGAATGGGTACCCATGACGGTTTTTGCGATTTACTTTCCGATCAAGGAAGCCTGTTACCGCCATGAAAATGGCGTCAGAATTATTCTAGGATCGGTGTGTGCACTTGCCCTTATCCTGGTGGCGCTTAACTTTTACGAGTACTACACCGACTTGACTTCTGCCGTTGAGCTGTGGCGAATTGCAGAAGAACGGGTGCGATCCAATGAATTGCTTATGATGACCATGGTCATCGGACTGGGTGTACATGTCGTTTATGCGCCGTCAAACAAGTATAGATTATTTGCACTTGCGCTGTTGATTCCCTTTGCAGCCGGCGTGCTGATTACGCAGAGCAGATCTCTCTGGGTTGCAACTGCGTTGGGCGGAGGAATTACCTTCCTCGTATCAGAAGGAAAACAACGCCGGCGCTTGCTGCTTCTTGGTACAGGAGGACTGTTGGCCATTTTATTTATTGGTTTCATTTTCCTAAACGAATACTTCCTGCTCGTATTCACCAGCTTCCTGGATCGATTTAGCTCCCTGCAAACAGCAACCAGTAAAGACATCTCCCTGATAAACCGCTTTAGCGAATGGTCTGCAGCCTGGGAAGCCATCAAACTGTCGCCCGTTCTCGGCCATGGATATGGCGTTCAATTCAGGTTTTTTGACCTGACAAGAGAAGTAACCATGGTTAAAAGCCACATCCATAGCGTTTACATCGGCGTATTCTACCGGCACGGATTAATAGGACTCGGCTTGATAGGCACATTCTATTTAATGAGCATCAAGAAGGCGTTTTTCCTGGTAAAATTCCAGGGTACGAGTTTTCAGGATAAGCTCCTGGCCATCGGTGCACTAAGCTGTCTTGTCTCGATATCTCTCGCAGCAACCACCGAAAGCCTGCTCCTTGTAGATCCAGGCACGATCACCATTGCGCTTGTAACCGGACTTGTTGCCGGCAGATGGCATCGGTATATGGCGCTTCAGAACGATGGCTTGCAAAACGATGGTATACAAAACGACGATGTAAAAAACGATGGCATGCAGAACACTCATCTTAAAGGGGGCTCCTCTACACCTCCCTCTTCCTAGTGTATGCAATCTAAAGGCATCCTTAAAAATATCAGTTGGCTTGGCGCTGCCAGCATTCTTGTAAAGCCTATCTGGTTTGGCTTTAACGTAATACTTTGCGTCAATATCCTGGGTGCATTTAACTACGGTATCCTCACCTCAACATTGAGCCTGGCCGTGCTCACGAGTTTATTTACTGATCTGGGCACCATTCGATATTCCGTTAGAGAAATCGCAAAAGATCGGTCGTCCGCATCCAGGTACTTTTCTAATATTATGCTGCTGCGGCTTGTGCTGTCTTTCGGCGCGTGGCTTCTGGCCTTGTCTCTTGGCACCCTGCTTGGCTATGAAGGGCCGGCATTCATCGCCCTTATTTTTGCCAGCATCTATGCATTGAGCCTGAATATCACCAATTTTAATCGTGCTATTTTTCAGGCCCACGAAAACTTGAAATTAGAAGCCGTTTTTCTTTTGATTGAAAAACTGCTGGTTGTTGGATTAGGAACGGCCTGTTTGTTATGGACACGGAAGCCTGAATGGACCCTTGCCGGCATGGCCGCCGGCATGATGATCGTGACAATAATCAACGCTTCATGGATTTCCAAAAATGTCGCGCGTCTGGACAAGGCCAGACTTGACTGGCAGTTTATCAAGCGAACTGTGGTTTACAGTTTACCCCTTGGAGCCGCCGGCATTTTTGCAGTGCTCTATTACCGAACAGATGCCGTGATGATTGAATACATGTTAGGCGAAACCCCTACCGGACAGTATGGTGTTGCCTTCCGCATTCTGGATGCATCAATTCTTCTCCCGACAGTCATTGTAGCTGGATTGTTTGCCCGGTTTTCGAGCTACTGGCATGAAGAGAAATTTGCCGAATTCAGAAAACTATCGCAGTCAGGTATCGCCGGCCTCCTGCTGCTCAGCCTGCCTATTGCGGCATTCTGCACGATCTATGCAGAACTGATCATTGGTCTCATTGCACCTGATCCATCTTTTGAAGCGTCTATCCCTGTGCTCGCGTTAATTGTCTGGACTTTCCCGATGAACTGCATTTACTTGCTTCTTTCTGCGGCACTCACTGCCATGAATGAGCAGAAGTATCTGGCCATCGTTTCGGGAATTGCCTTCCTTTTGAATTTGGCCATGAATCTCGTACTGATTCCCAAAGAAGGCATTACCGGCGCAGCATTGACAACTGTGATTACCGCGTTTTTTCTCACCATAGCAGTTGTCGGCAAGTATATACAAACCACTAGAAGCGTACGGCCAACCGGATTGGCCTGAAGAAAATGAATCAATCGCGCCCTGTTTTTTATTTCACTCGCATGCTTCCGGCTTATCGCCTCCCTATTATTGAGCGATTAAACGAGCGGCTGGACAATAGACTGGTGGTATTTCACGGGCAGCCTCCGAATGGCAACCCCGTTTTGATGGATGAGCAAAAGGGGACATTCAAGCAGAGCATCCTGAAAAACTACTGGTATAAAGACACAACCGTACACGCACAACCCTTCAAAAAGGCATTTCGCGATTTTGGTCCGCCGTCTGTTGTGCTTGCAGAAGAGTCACCTCGTTCTGTTACGCTTCCTTTTCTGTTGAGAAAAGCAAAGAAGCTTGGCGCCGGCCGTGTTTTATGGGGTATTTTCTATTCTGTGCATCGCCCTTTTTCCGGCAATCATCCGCTGCAAAGGTACAGGATCAACATGGCCCGGGGGGTTGAAGCTTGTGCATGCTACAGCCGGCAATCCAAAGCCTACTTACAGCCTTTTGTAGACGATAAAAAACTTTTCGTTGCACAAAATGCAATGGACACGAATACGCTCTCTTCGCTCAGAATCAAGCTGGAGCAGGAAGGAAAACAGGCAGTCCGCAAACGCCTCGGGCTTCCAGAAAATCAACCAACCTTTGTGTTTGTCGCACAACTTGTAAAGAGAAAAGGCACAGAAGAGCTGTTAAACATTTTCCATGAGATAAGAAGTAAACAGCCGGCCACCTTGCTTGTTATTGGTGGAGGGCCGGAGAAAGCGAACATGGAACAGCAAATCAAAAAACTGGACCTCCAGGATGTACATATGCTGGGCCCGATCTCTGCACTGGATGCTTCGGCACCCTACATGTATGCCGCTGACCTGATGCTGCTTCCCGGGTATGTGGGACTGGTTGTCAATCATGCCTTTTCACTGGGCCTTCCGGTGATCACGCAGGCAGCACCCGGCAACCTTCCATTTCACGGTCCCGAAGTTGAATCAATTGTTGATGGTGAAAACGGAATTATTGTACCACGTGACAATCAGGAGGCGATGATTCATGCCATCCAAACCGTATTGGCTGATTCAGCGCAATATGCGCAACGCGCGGTTACATATGCTGAACAGAACCTTAGCCTGGACCACATGGTTGACGGCTTAATCGGTGCCATTAACCTTGCAGCCAAAAGCGCTGGACAATAACATGCGTCTCTACATCCATGATTTTGGGGGATACGCATTTCCTTTTCAACTGAGCACGTCGCTTGCAGAACGTGGCCATCAGGTGCTTCATGCGTATTATGGATCACACCAAACAACGCCACCGGGAGTAAATTCGGAAGCCGGCAGAGACCTCCCTAATCTTGAGATTGAGCCCATTGAGTTAAAAGAAGTACTCAACAAATACAACTTCTTGAAGCGATGGCGGCAGGAGTCTGAGTATGGATATGCCGTCTCAAAATCAGTCCGCGCGTTTAAGCCTGACCTGGTGCTTTCAGCAAATACGCCACTGGATGCACAAAAAACACTACTCAAAACCTGTAAAAAACAGGGATACCCTTTCGTATTCTGGCTGCAAGATTTACTGGGCCTGGCATCGTACAATATCCTCAGCCGTAAAATCCCGGTTGCCGGCGCGTTGATTGGCAAACACTACATTTCGCTGGAGAAAAAGCTCCTGCGGCAAAGTCACGCCATCGTTGGCATCTCCGAATTGTTTATCCAGTTTCTCAGGGATGCAACAATTCAAGAAAACAAGCTCTGGCTGCAACCCAACTGGGCTCCCCTGGATCAGTTGCCTGAATTAAGCAAAGAAAACGCGTGGTCACGTTCGCAAGGCTTGCACGATACGTTTTGCTTTCTGTATGCCGGCACGCTGAGCATGAAGCACAATCCGCAATTGCTCGTAGATTTGGCTCAAGCATTCCAACAGCAGCCAGAGATAAAAATTGTGGTCGCCTCGAATGGTTTGGGAGCATCGTGGCTTCAAGATCAAAAACAAGCCCTCGGCTTGTCAAATTTACTGATCTTACCCTATCAACCCATTGACACACTCCCCCAGGTCCTCGCCACCGCTGATGTTACCCTTACCTTGCTTGAGGAAGCAGCAGGAATTTACTCAGTGCCATCAAAGGTGCTAACGTACATGTGCGCTGCCCGCCCGCTTTTAATGGCTGTACCAGCGGACAACCAGGCATCTCAGATGATCAAATCCAATAGCGCCGGCCTTGTGTGTGCACCGGGTAACTCAGATGAGTTTGTTGCCGCAGCTCGTCAACTAGTAGACAATGCGTCATTGAGAAACGAGCAAGGCCGGCAAGCACGGCGCCTTGCAGAGAATCGTTTCGACATAGATAAAATCACAGATTTTTTTGAACAAGTATTCGAAAAAGCCTGTAACAGATAATCACCTCCTTCATCTCAAAAATAAATTCGACCAGAAGGGAATCCCGCCCGCTCTTTTTCAGTCATAGTATTAGGTTATGCAAGCAAAAGTTAATACGGGTTGCTTCGCTTGACTCCAGCACCCTTTTTCATATCCCTCGTACACTTTGTTCTCTTCTCACCCAAAACCGTCAAAATAAAACCTAACGCACTACATGCACATTGTTACCGATTGAATTGTCATTCTATTGCTTAGTTAAAGCATAGCATCAACCTTAACGTGTGTTATGAAACCCATACCTTTCAGATTACTGATTCTTTTGCTGTGGGCATCTTTAGGCACTGCTGCCATTGCACAGAATTCTGGCTCTTTGCCTGAATACCAGGTCATTTTTGATGATTTTGATTATGATGCGACCGGCTATCCTGAGGCGGCTACAGGAGAGCTCTTGTTCGGTTTAAGTTCGTGGCATGATCGCAGTGGCGACAATTCTTTTAAAGACCAGGCGTGGTATTATTACCAATGGCGATGGCATGCACTGGGCCGAACGATACATCCGAGCGCAGCATTCAAACTCAACAACAACGAATCAGGCAGCAGTCTCCAATTAGAAGCAAATGCCGGCTACACCCGGCAGTATGACATACCCAATACTGTCCCGATACAAATGCAATCTGGCTTCCTCCGCGAAACAGGCAGTTGGTCAGTCAATGCCCGCTTTGATGACCTTGAGTTGATCCCATACTTCACACAGGCATTCTGGATTATTTCCCCTGTTGCGTCCTCAAAAGAAAGAACAGGTATAGCGCAGTGGAGTGAATTTAATTTCGAATGGCAAAACTGGTTTGCGTTAGATCTACTACCAGATAGCACAGGTATAGACTCCCTGCTGAGCAATGACGTTTGGGCGCCCGGCAACTTATGGGTTGATGAACTTGGATATGAAGGACAGCCATTCCCTGAAGGCGAATTGCCCGCCCTGAACACACGCACCTATATGGCCAACGGTATACACATGTACGGCTTTTCAGTAGGTGCAGCATTCGAGACAGGCGAAACAGCCGGCGGGATTCCCCTCCGAAACGAATTGGCACAAGACCCGGCCCCCTTCACCTGTTCGATAACGGTTGACCAGGTGGTAACGAACATCGCGAACCCCATTACCTGTATGAATTTTATTGCTCCACCCGATGACGTAGAGCGTTGGGTGCAGCTAACAATCCAATACGATGGCAAGGATGCTTTATTTTCGATGTTTACCGAGTTAGATGAGCAGGGAAGTTTTCTTTCCATGTCGTCCAGAGCACCCCTCAATGAGCGGTCCTTACCGCTACTGGTTACACTGGGCATGCATCCGCCCAACAGAGAGATCGTCCTTGCTGAAGGAGAGACCAGTGTGCTTGAAATAGACTGGTTTTATTACAGTCCAAACAGCAAGTTAACCGATGCTGAGATACGAGATGATGTAAAAGCATTCAGAGCGCGCAACTGGCCACGCGTGAATCTTGACCAGGAGAAATTATCGCATGGCGAACTTACCCCGTGGCGCATTGAAGAATTTACCACGCCAACAAATACCCATAATAACTGGGAGATCCGCCCCAATATGCGACTCACCAATGGCATCGAGGTACAATGGAATTATCGTTCAAGAGATAGTCTGGACGAATTCTACTCGGCATGGTCTGGCTGGACAAAAGCCGGCTTCAAATACGCGCTTCCAGAAACACCTTATGAAGCAGAAGTAGATGTTCGCATCAAAGATCACAATTCAGGAGATCATGACGAACGTTCCTTCTGGGCGAATGCTTCGTGTATCCGGTATAATTATGTTACCAAAACATCGTCTACCTGTACCGGGGGCGAAGAACCAGAAAAACGGCGATCAGGTGACCAGTTACCGGGAGAATTGATTCTAGACCAGATTTATCCCAATCCTGTAAAAAGTGAAGCCACCATCAGAGTGGGCTTTCGAATTCAGAGAACCTTTGAGCTGCTTGTATTTGATACCCAGGGACGCGAACGCGTTGTCATTTCGTCAGGCGAACTCCCTGCCGGCTATCATTTAATCAAATGGAATCCTCAGAACCTGGCTTCGGGACAATATTTCCTCGCCCTCCGCACCGATAAAGACGTGCGGTCCATTCCGTTTACGGTTGTCAAGTAGTGGAGAACGTTTTTGCAAATACTTACAAGCTGAAAGAGATGGGGGGAGGGTTATGATATAATTCTTCCCGTTTCAGCTCTTTGCCATTTAAAATATGGTACGCAGGCCCCGCTCCAGACACAGATAAATCGACTAAGATCTGCGTGGGATATCCCATCAAATGCGTGGCGTTGTGCGAGGACTTTTATCGAAGCGTTTAGCCAGGGTCTTGTGGCAGTAATTCAAAAAGATAACGAAGCATTAACAGACCCTGGATATGGAATGCGCGATTGGGGATAAAAGCGTGCAATTATTTGATGGGCGGCCTTTTTGGTTCATTTTGGCCGCGCAAAAAGAACAAACCTCCCAAGTATCCTTTAAGGAAGCGTTCGTGCTTTTTGCGCACCCCAAAAGCACGTCCGCCAAATAAATGCACACCCTAGGTTTTAACAAAAAGATACTCTTCTCCGATAGCCGACACATAAGCTATTTTATAGCCGGCTTCATTCAGTTGCGAAACAGCTTTCCGTGTGTGATCCAATCCAATTCCAGGAATGCGATGATGAAACTCTACCAGCAACTGCTTCACGTCTATTTCGGTGGCAACAAGGTCTGCAATCACGTCATACTCACCTCCTTCGATATCCATTTTCAACACGTCGATGTGTGAATGGCCAAGCATTGCCATTAAGGAAGAGAGTCGCTTCACATCTACAACAACAGACTCGTTCAGATTTCCCGCCTGATGACTCATTGAAAAAGAAACGTGTGCTGGATTCGCCGGCGCATGAAACTCAGCCGTCCCATCGTAACCGGCCAGTCCTAAAGGGTATGACACAAACGAAGCCGGCAGGTCTTGCTTCTCAAGCCATGCCAATGATGCCGGCGTTGGGTCAAAAGCATGTACCGTGAGCTGAAAACGATCAACCAGCGCCAGATCAAAAGAGATATCTTCACCAATACCCACCGCATAAACCACGCTATCCTTATCCAGCATATGAGCACAAACCGGCCAGGCCCCATACCCGGTCTCTGGAGCCCCTCCCATCGACTCTACATCGACACGAACTTGAGGCTTATAGTATAAATCTTTTCCTTGTGCTGACCTTATTAGCCATTTAAGGCGCCGCACCATATTTTTCAACTGTTTCAATATCTTATTTCCCGCCTGATCTGACGCGATAGCAATAGCTCATTGTTCACACGCTGGTTCTCTGACAAGTTAATACGTACTGGCACGAATCTATGTGGGAATGTAAAGAAAAGAAGATGATGAAATTTCTTCACTTCTTACCATCAAAAACTTACCCGGTACTATAAACTTTTCAGTTTATTAGGAAATAAATTACTGAAGTATTATTCGCCTAATTATATATGCCCCTTTTCAAGCCTCTATTCGAGGGACAGTTTCCGATATCATGCTGTAATGCGCATTTATTGCAGGGAAAAATAGACAAAAGGCTAAAACGAGCATGAGTGACAGGATTTGTGTTGCAGGATATTTTCCGCCCCCAATTACCGGCCAGACAATGGCTACGCAACGTTTGGCGGATCTCATCTCCCCACTCCAACCCGTTGATTGCATCAATTTGATTGAAGGACACAAAGGGAAAGTAGAGACGAGGGCTTCTGTGGGCACGGAGAAGATTCGCAGATATTTACGTGGGGGTAAAAGGCTAAAACAACATCTTCATGCCCATGCCGGCAGCACGCTTTTATGGACGTCAATCTCCCCTCAGCTCCTGGGCCACACGCGTGACATGCTCACCATATATCCTGCGTTAAATGCCACAAAAAGAATTCTCGCGCTTTCGCATTGGGGTAATTTTGATCGCCTGTTTCGCTCACCAGCAACAGCCTTGTCTGCAAAAGTACTGGTTAAGCGACTCGAAGGCATCGTTTTTTTAAACAAACAACTGGCAGATAAGTGTGCGGACTGGTTATCACCTGAGCAAAGACTGGTCATTCCCAATACCATTGACGACGCAGTCTGCGCATCAGCAGAGGAAATTGCTGAGAAACAAACCAACAGGCAAACAAACAGGCAAACAGACAGAGCCAGTCGCCAAACGATCAGGCTGTTATACCTGAGCAATATGATCGAGTCTAAGGGCTATTGGGATGTACTGAAAGCAATTAATTTACTGAATAAGCAAGGCGTACGATGCAAGGCTAGGTTTGCCGGCCGATGGCTTCGGGATGAAGACAATATTCAATTTGAAGCCTACCTCAAAGAAAACAACCTTACCGATATTGTAGAGCACCTGGGTCCGGTTTCAGATCGGGCACAAGTTAAAAAGCTGCATTTGTGGGCCGACACATTCCTTTTACCAACCTATTATCCCACCGAAGCTCAGCCGCTGGTGCTGTTGGAAGCCATGAATGCCGGCACCCCAATTATTACAACCGCTCATTCTGGAATTCCCGAGATGCTTCAGAATAACGTGGAAGGCTTGTTTGTACCCGCACAGGCTCCCTCTTCTATTGCTGATGCAGTAACAACTTTAACAGATATAGAAAGATGGACACGCTTCTCGAACAATGCATATGATAAATTCAACACAGCTTTTAGCCCCAGTTACGTACAAAATCAATGGAAAGCACTCCTGGCCAGGCAATAACCTAAAGGCTAAACCAAATTAACTTGTAACCTTCCTTTTTTCTGGCGCGTACTTATTGATGTTCTCTGACTTTTCAGGGTTATTGTTTGTAAACACCATATATCCGAGCCCATGAACAATCGTTGCTACTACTTCTTTTTCAGCCTCCTGGCCATTCTCCTTATTACACCCACCACCCTTCAGGCACAGGAAGCCGATTCATTATCTGCTGATGAATACAAAGCAGAGCGAAATGTCATTGAATCTGCGCTTGGTACCATGGTTAAGGTCATTAAAACGGCCACACTAAGAAATGAGGGGAGCAGCGTTCAATCTGAGTTGCAGGACCTTGCATCCAGGCTGAATGCAGTAAATCAGTCTTTACCAAATACATCTCTGACGGCAGCTGCAAAAGCAAACAACGAGGCAGCCCCAATGCCTACGTCTATTTCAGATCTTCAGACCCTCGAAAATACTCTCAGCGAGTTATCTGATCAGATCCGGGACATTCGCAGAACACTTGAGGCTGAAAATGACTATGAGTTGGCAGACCGACTCCAACCGGTTGAAAAAGGCATTGACAGCGCGGTTGTACAAACCCGCAGGATGATTTTCTCTGAACAAACAGCTCCTACCATTGCAGATGCAGAGATCGAGAACAACAATACAAATGATCCATGGCTAAAACCGGGTGCATATAGAGGCGGCCGCAAAGTAGGAAGTGGCGACACTGAGAATGACAGGGAGGACAGCAGGAGTAATGATGCGCGCGATACAATGACTGATGTACGCGTTTCCTACAACGAAGCCATGGACGAAGTCCGCTCAGGTATTTCAGAAGCGAGAATGGCGGTTGAAGAAGCAAAAGATGAGGTTCGCCACGAAACCAGTACATGGACCTACCATCGCTACCGCGAGAAAGCACAATCTCCATTTGATGATTTTGACTATGCAGACGCTTATGTAGGCGAATTCTACAATCGCTGGCCTTACAGAGAAACCGCTTTATACCGCCCAATCCCTGCAATCCGTTACAATAGAGTTGAAGGACTTGTACTTGGCGGCAGATTGATGCCATTGGAATGGGGCGATTGGGAATCCGCAAAAATTTACGGACAGGCCGGCTACGCCTTTGCACTCAAAGATGTACGCTATGAAGTGGGCGCTGAAGTACGCCCATTCCCCTACCTGGACGACGATTTTGATTTCAAACTCGGTGTCTCTTATCGTGACAATACCACAACGAACGACATCTGGAAAGTCAATTGGGTTGAAAACTCCATTGCAGCCATGTTATTCGAATACGATTTCCTCGACTATTACAATGTCCAAGGTATCTCGGCTTATGCCATTCAGCGACTCTCTGCCTATGCACAGTTGAGCGTGGGATATCGTTCTGAAGAATACGGCAGCCTGCAAAACAAAGCAGATTGGTCGCTATTTGGCGGACGCAATTTCAGATTCAACCCCCTCGTAAGCGAAGGGCAAATGAACTCTGTTGTCATCGCACTTGAAGGCGGTCAGCTTTCAGGATTGCACAGCGTACCCAGAGGTTCAGCCTTCCGATTTGAAGGCGAAATTGGCGATGGGCTTGGTGGCGACTTCAGTTTCTCTCGTTACCTGGGAGACATGCGATTCTACATCCCATTTGGCTACGGCAGCAGTCTTGGCTTCCGCTTCCGCGGTGGGTATGCATCCGAGAATGCGCCTATCCAGAAGTTATTTACGCTGGGTGGCGTAGGATCTGTACGTGCTTACCCGCAGAATGCATTCTACGGCACGCGTATGTTGCTGGGCAATGTCGAGTACACAATTGCGAACATCTCTCCACTTGACGACATCTTCAGTGATGTCCAGTTGTTTGGATTTGGAGATGCCGGCTGGGTGAATAACAATGGTACCGATACTTTTGATATCAATGATATCCTGCCCGCAGCCGGTGTTGGCCTCAGCTTCGCAGACCGGGCCATCCGCCTCGAACTCGCGTGGCCACTCAAAGAGGTTGGTGGACAGAAAGACCCGACATTGTGGTTAAGACTTACGCCGACGTTTTAGTAAACAGCAGAACAAGTATATAAAATTAAAAACCGCAGAAGGGAGGGCGTTCACCTCTCCTTCTGCGGTTTTACATTTTACATGCTGCTGTTCTAAATTCCCTTTTTCAAACCCCAGTAGAGCCAAATCCTCCAGCCCCCCGTTCCGTCTCCTCCAGGCTCTCCCGTTCTTCCCAGGCCACCTGCTCATGTGCAGCAATGACCATTTGTGCGATGCGTTCCCCGCGCTGAATGGAGAATGCTTCTTTACCGTGGTTAATAAGGATCACCTTGCATTCTCCCCGATAATCACTATCGATGGTGCCTGGACTGTTCAGCACCGTTATTTTGTGCTTAACAGCCAAGCCACTGCGTGGACGGACTTGCGCTTCGTATCCCGCCGGCAAAGCGATCTGAAGCCCTGTGGGCACCAATACGACCTCGCCCGGACCGATGATCATCGGCTCATCTTCTGGTACAGCAGCACGCAAATCCATGCCGGCGCTTTGCGGGGTTGCATAAAAAGGTAAATCCAGCCCCTCAGCATGAGGCAATCGTTTTAAGGGTACGCTAATTCTGTTTGGCATCTACTTGCAATAAAATGTTTAGAATGGTCTATTCGTTGTTAAAGAATGGTTTCCATACTTCTTCAGCCGGCTTTGGCGTAACAAGGCTGACGCCTACAAGGGCGAGTATGGACAGCGCAACGGCTGGATAAGTTGCCTCCTGCAGAAAAGGACTCCAATCGGCATAATAAGTCTGCTTCGACAGGTAAAATGTCCAAATCAATGTAGTAAAGCTTCCCGCAAGGATACTTGAAACTGCACCTTGCCACGTAACGCGTTTCCACATAAAAGCAGCAATGAGTGGTGGTGTAATGGCTGCGCCATAAATCAGATAGGCTGTATAGGCAGCATCAAGAATTGTTGGGAATTGCTCCACAAGCATATAGGCAATGAAACCCAGTAACAATACCCAGCCCCTACCCATAAGCACAACCATTTTTTCGCTCATGTCTGGCTTGATAAAACGCTGCACAACGTCGCGTGTCAGATTTGTAGCGGGTACGAGCAGAAAGGAGTCAGCAGTTGACACAATCACAGCCATCATGGTTGCGACCATCACCATCCCCAGGAGCATCGGCAGCGCTTGTGCAGCTGCAGCCGGGATAATATTCTCGGTGCCGGAGCGACCTGTCTCATACAAATCTGTAATCAAACCCTGATCAACTGCGACACTACCAACGAGACCGAATAACTGAAAACTGGTCTCTAGAATAATGACACCTATTACCCAAAAGAAAACGGCTTTCTGCGCCTGTCCACTATCTTCAGCACTAAATATACGTTGGTACATATTCGCATCACCCAGCAACAGCAACATCGTGGGTATCAGGAAAGAAAATGCAATGATAGGCCCCGAACTCACATTCTCACGTTCATCAGCCCAATTACCAAACACTGACCATTTACCATTATCCTGCGCAGCATCGATGACAACGTCTATCCCACCTACCTGATAAAGCAAAAAACCAAGTCCTACCAGCACACCGGTTGTCATTAACACGCCGTTGATGACATCCGTATAAACCACTGAAAGCATGCCGGCCAGCACCGTGTATGAAATGGCAAAAAGGGCCGTAATAATGATTCCGGTCTGAATCGTAATAGCACCTTCCGTCATAATGGAGATGATTCGACCACCGCCTTTAAACTGATAGGACACGATGGTTAAATAGGCGACAACAGTAATCAGTGTAGCCAACACCCTTGAAGCTTTTCCATATCGGGCTTCGAAGATATCCGGTACGGTCACCTGCCCGAAATTCCTGATCCTGCGTGCAATAAAGTACACGATAACGATCCCCACCCAGGCCCCAACACTGTACCAGAGGCTTGCCAATCCATTTCGATAACCCAGCCCGGCCCCGCCAAATAGCGACCCGTTTCCTACCCAGGTAGCCAGCAAGGTACCCACCAGGATATACCACGGCAGCGATCTGCCCGCTACCATAAAGTCTTCACTCGTCTTTACAACACGGCTCTTGTAATAACCGACACCAAGCAACGCCAGCAGGTATACCAGCGATGCCATGATGAACGGATTTGTGATCAATTCCTGCATTTAAAATTCCCAGATTAATCGGTAGAAATATATTTCGCGTGATGGAAGGGCTTTTTTCACAGAAGTGTGCAACCAATCACGCAGCTCCGCTGTAATCTACAACCCAAATTCGAAATTGGCCGGCAAATGATGGTCAACCGGGTAAACACAGTTCGGCAATCAGCACTAATTCTAATAGTTCTGAAGGCTAATAGCTATACACAAACACAGAATTCATTCTGTGTTTGGTTGCAAGTTTGATATTGATTGTCTCTGGTCCGTCCAGCAACATCTCCTAATAAAACTGGCAACCTGTAACGTGAATGAGATAAAATGGCAGAACAGCAAACCATACGATTAATTTCAGAAGTAGACGCGCACCCACAACGTTCTAACAACTGTGGCGAACTGCGTGAATCTAACGTTGGACAAAACGTCGTGCTAAAAGGATGGGTCGATACACGACGTGACCTTGGCGGCGTAATTTTTATTGACCTGCGAGATCGTTATGGTCTGACACAAATTGTTTTATCTCCTCAGGATAATCAGGAAGCGTATAACAAAGCTGAAAGTTTACGCACGGAAGATGTCATCTCTATAGAGGGCCTTGTGCGCCCAAGATCTGAAGAGACCAAAAACCAAAAGCTTCCAACAGGTTCTGTTGAAGTGAGCGTCCAAAGCCTGTTTATTTTAAATACCTCGCAGCCAGTTCCTTTTGCTGTCTCTTCGCACGAAGAAAAGCGGAAGTTGGCCAATGAGGAATTACGTCTCCGCTACAGATATCTGGATCTACGTCGGCCTGAGTTATTAGAAAAACTTGTACTGCGCCATCACATTTACCAGACAACCCGCAGTGTTTTTGTTAAGCATGGCTTCCTCGAAGTGGAAACCCCCATGCTCATGAAGTCAACGCCCGAAGGCGCGCGCGACTTCCTCGTACCCAGCCGTATTCATGCCGGCCAGTTCTATGCCCTGCCACAGTCGCCACAAACCTACAAGCAAATCCTGATGATTGCCGGCCTCGACCGCTATTTTCAGATTGTAAAGTGTTTTCGCGATGAAGACTTACGCGCTGACCGCCAGCCAGAATTCACCCAGGTGGACGTCGAGATTTCTTTTGCAACGGAAGAAATCATCTACAGCTTGATTGAAGATTTGATGTCTTCGCTCTTCCGTGAATCTAAAGGAATCGAAGTACCGGTCCCATTCCCGCGGATGTCTTATCACGACGCCGTACACCGTTACGGAAGCGATAAGCCAGACCTGCGCTTCGGACTTGAAATACACGACATCAGTAAAGATTTTGAAGGATCTGGCTTCCGGGTATTCGATAACGTGATCGACTCGGGTGGCAAGATCGTTGCCATCAAGGTACCGGGAGAAGGAGACAGAGGACGCGGCGCAATGGACCGTCTCGACAAAGACATCGTGCGCAAGCGCATCGGTGCCGGCGGCCTTGTTTACTTTAAACTGCCTTCTGACGGCTCAGCAATTCACTGCTCTGTTAAAGCAGAAGTGTTGCCAACTGAATTTGTAGATAATGCCGTTAAAACAGTCGGCGCTGAAGCCGGCGACCTTGTCTTGGTACTCGCAGGAACAGATCCTAAAGTTTTTGAGCAAATGGGCACGCTGCGCCTCCATTTGGCTAAAGACTTAAACATGATTCCTGCAGGAGATGCTGGTCCATGGAATTTCCTTTGGGTCACAGACTTCCCTCTCCTTGACTGGGATGAAGATGGGCAGCGTTTTCATGCGATGCATCATCCGTTTACCTCACCACTTCCAGAAGACTTCGACAAGCTGTTTGAAGAACCGGGCGCTGTGCGTGCACGCGCGTACGACCTTGTTCTTAATGGTCATGAGATTGGCGGTGGATCCATCAGGATTCATAGCCGCGAAATCCAGAACCAGATGTTCAAACTGCTGAACATAGAAGAGGAAGAAGCCAGTCGTCGCTTCGGCTTTTTACTCGAAGCCCTTGAATATGGCGCGCCACCGCACGGCGGCATCGCGATGGGACTGGACCGCATTGCCATGATCATGGCCGGCACCGAAAACATCCGCGACGTCATCGCCTTCCCTAAAACGCAGTCTGCCCAAGAGCTCATGGTGTCCTCTCCAGACATTGTGGATGATCACCAACTCAAGGATCTGCATATTCGCGTGGAAATGCCTCCAGAAGAAAAAAAGTAGTTTTTTCTTCTGGAAAGTTAAAAGGCAAAAGTCAAAACGTAATTGTTTAGACCTTTGCCTTTCTTTTTGACTTTTAACTTTTGACTTTTGACTTCCAAAAGGTCTATTTCATAAGCGTCACACTGCGGGCGGTTTTGAAATTCTCTCCGGTTATTTGGATGAGGTAAATACCGCTGGAAAGCTGACTGCCGTCGAGTGTGAAGTAGTGCAGTTGGTTTTCTTCCAGTTGCTGACTTGCCAGAGTTGATACACGCTTTCCTATCAGGTTGTACACAGCGATGTTCACGTGCTGTGTATTGGCCACTGTCAGTGAAAACTGGGTTTGGGGATTAAATGGATTGGGATATGCCGCGCCAAAATGGTGAGTGCCATCTATCTCTATAAAAATCTTTTGCTCCAGGCTGTAAGAGAATTCCCCGTCAAAATCTATTTGCTTCAACCGGAAGGTGTGCCAGCCCGGCGGTAAACCGTGAACATCGTGATTGTATTCCGTACGTTCAGTGAGCGTCCCCTGACCTTTTACAAACCCCGAATCGAAAAACTCCGAACCAATTTTGTGCTGAATTTCAAAGCCGGCGTTGTTGGTTTCGTTCGCAGTAACCCAGTTGAGTAAAACGGATGCACCTTTTGCAATTACATCGAAGGAGACAAGGTCAACGGGGAGTTGTGAAGCTTGCAAGGCAAGATCAACTTGAATACGGGACGTTGTTACGTCGTTTCTATCATCCGTTATTTGAATTCCCGTTTCAGAAAAGTTTGCCAGAATTTCCTCTATCGTAGCATCGGGTGCAAACCCTTTGAGGATGGCCCAGGCGCCGGCGACATGTGGCGCAGAAAAAGAGGTCCCTGCACTTGCAGCAAACCCGCCACCCGGTACAGAAGTGGTTATATCTTGCCCTGGCGCAAGAAAATCAAGAAAAGCAGCACTACTGGAGAACGTAGCTACATCGTCAGCTTTTGTGGTTGCTCCTACACTAATTGCATTGGTAAGACACGCAGGAGATACAAGCCCATCCGTAAGGCCATTATTCCCGGCAGCGGCAATCACTGCAATTTCGGCATCATGCAGCATCTCGATTAGAATACGCATCGCCGGGTTCACTTCATCGCATGTCTCCACATCTGTGTAATGACCACCGCCAAGGCTCAAATTTACCGCCGTGATATTCAGCGAATCTTTCATCTGATAAACATAATCGAGTGCCGCAACCTGATCAGAAACCCACGAACGGACGCACGATTCTTCTCCACAATAATTTTCGAAGCGAGAAAATACCTGAAGCGCAAGCAGATCAGCATCCCGTGCCACACCAGAGAAAGACTCAGAGCGGCCGGCAATAATACCTGCGACCCTCGTCCCGTGGCTACATCCATCTATTGCAGGATCACAATTCACACCCATCCCGGGCCCAAATGCATCCTCCTCTCCTGAAGGACACAGGCTAATAGATTCAAAATCGCTGCTCGTACTGGTATAGTTTGATGAGAAACAGGCCTCGTCCACCAGCTTGTCTTCCAGAAAAGGATGGGCACCATCGATACCAGTATCAATGACCGCGATGACCTGGCCGGCCCCTGATCCGCCATAATCCCATGCTGCTGATGCACCTATTGCGGCTGTACTTTCTTCCAGCAGTGTGGCATAGTGTTCATCCTGTTGAACCAGCACAACCTCAGGCATATCCAAAAGCTGCAAGAGCACTTCTTCCGTTGCCTGCAACGCCACAAACGGGATATGCTGAAAAGTCTTGACATCAGTCCCTTCAGGCAACTGCTCTATTACAGCTCGTTGATGGGTTGCCACATGGGCAATTCGCTCGGTTTCTGTTTGATGTTTACCGAAGCCTCCATCAGCTCTTCCCGCTACATCGCTAACTTGAACAAGCAATGGAACGTCGCCCAGGCGCCTCGCCTGATCAATAAGTGCCGCATGCCGGCGCATGGCAGGTAATGTATTTACAGATTCACCGGGAGTTTGGGCCGTAACAGACTGCAAGCCAACAAACAGCAGCATATAGAGCGTTACGATCCCTGGGAGGGGGATGCGCATCTGAACCAAGAGTTACTTTGAGAAATCCAATCAGGACGCGTGATAGCGTGGCGTGCATAGTGGTGAAGTGCAGCCGGGACGTCCTTATTAAATCAATCGACTTGGTTTGATGAGTCTTAATTCAAGTTGTCAGTTTTCAGTGATCAGTATTCAGTCTAATTATCTAAAAACTGATCACTGAATACCGACGATGACATAATTTTTTGAGGCAGACATATTTACGGATAGCGCTTGATTCTAGATGTTGTGCAATCAGTCCTCAGTCCTACCCACCTGACAACTGATTACTGAAAACTGACAACTGATTACTCCCCCCCATCTACAAAAAAAGCCCGGTCTCGTATGAGACCGGGCTTGCTTACTGATCAGGGAATTCAGGAAATCCCTAAGTCCGATAAATTTACTTCAGTAAAGTAACCGACTGCGACTTGTTAAAGAACTCGCCAACAGCGCGAATGAAGTAGCGACCACTTGGCAGGTTGCTTGCTTCAAATGTAAACAAGTGCGCTTCGCTTGGGGAAAGAGCACCCTGATGCAAAGTCTGAATGTGCCGGCCCATCATGTCGTATACAGCGACTGTTACCTGCTGTTCGCGGGCAATAGTCATGGTAAACTGAGTCTGTGGGTTGAAAGGATCTGGATACGGCTTGGCCATCTCTACGGCGCCTGCAAGTGCAATTGAAGCAGAAACAGTGTGACTGTAAGCGAAGGTGCCATCAAAATCGATCTGCTTCAGACGGAAGTCGTGAGAGCCAGAAGCAAGTTCTCTGGTGCGGAATGTGTAACGCTGCGTTTCAGTTGTTGTACCGCGGCCGTTCACAAAACCAATTGTGCTGTAGTCTCCGTTTACGCGCTGCTGTACTTCAAAGCCGGCGTTGTTTGTCTCACTGGCAGTTTCCCAGCGAAGTACTGCACGAGTATCCTGTACAAGTGAAGTAAATGATGTCAGCTCTACTGGCAGCGTACCGTCGGGAATATTTGTATAAGAAATATCCATCTGAACCGTAACACTTCCGTTAAAAATATCCGTTTGTACAGTTGCAGATCCTGAACCAGACATGGTTGCGATCGTTGGGCCATCTCCATTCTGTCTCAGGATGCCTGAAACATGGTTAGGTAATGCCCAGCTAATGGTCATCATATCAGAAGCCTCAGTTGCCGGAGCTTCTGTTATAACAAGAATATGGGTTTCAGACTGATCGTTTCCGTTTCCAAATCGATAGTCTCTTTTTTTTCTGGCTCCCCCTTCTGAAATGAACAGATTTGCATCCATTGTAGGTGGAAGAGGAACATCTGGTGTGTTTTCCTGCAATCCAGGCACATCATCAACTCCAGCTGTAGCCCGGACATCCAGTCCAAAAAAGACGGTTATTACATCAGTTCCATCTGTGATGGAGATAGGGACGCTAAGCTGAGGATCGTCATTCGGGCCTGGTTGAGCATAGGCACTGTGACACAAGAACAGCAGCAACAAACTTAAAGAAAGAAATCTTGACATGGTTGTGTATCGATTTCGATGAAACATCGAGCGCTTGTGAATGAAGTTGCGTATTGAGATCGGTGAGGAATTATGGGTTTAAGAACGTATGTTCAATATTCTGTTTAATCACTGGTCGAAATCATCTTAATGGATCCAAAACTGTTGGTTAATCCTGTAGATACAATAAGATTAGATTGCGTGTTGAACACAATGTCTCAAGCCTGAATGATGAAACTACAAACATTATTAGCTGACACCATGGTGTTTTCGCTCACTGGCGCAGGTGTTTTTGCTCGCCTGTGCCATAGGTTTTAACGCATGGAGACCAGCGTTTTTTATATGAGCTATTCGTAACAACCAAAGAACATTGTGAAACGTCAGCTGCAAAACATCATCCCTACTCATATCAATTGGGCAGCCTGGGAAGCACTCATCGAAGAGAACGGCATTACCATAGACCGCCCTCTCGCTTCCTCACATCCTGACTATTCTGATATTATATATCCGATTAATTACGGCTATATAAATAATACATTGAGCTCGGATGGTGAAGAAGTAGACATCTTCTGCGGCTCAGCCACAAATAAACTCGTTGCACTGATCCAAACTGCGGATTTCAGAAAAGGGGATCGTGAGATTAAGATGATCTATAATTGCACGCCGGCAGAGGTTTATCTCGTCAACGGTTTCATCAATTTTGCACCAGAATTAATGCAAGGAGAGCTGGTTATGCGCCGGCCCATGAAGGAGCTTTGGAGTGAAGAGCTTCGAGTGCCGAATGTGGAGTAATGAGTGACGATCGATTCATCATTCGACTCTCGTCATTCGACACTCGAAAATCGTTTATGAAATTCCTGTAATACAGTAGAACCAAACCCTAATTAGGGCGTTGCACCCATCCTCAAGACCGATCCAGTAGCTCAGCTGGTAGAGCATCTGACTTTTAATCAGAGGGTCCCAGGTTCGAACCCTGGCTGGATCACAAATCGATTGACGAGTTTCGAGTGCCGGGTATCGAATTTTTTCATTCGGAACTCGGCATTCGACATTCGGATCTCCTTTGCCCGGGTGGCGGAATTGGTAGACGCGCCATCTTGAGGGGGTGGTGACCGCAAGGTCGTGCTGGTTCGATTCCAGTCCCGGGCACATGAAATGAAACCCTTAAGCACTTGATTGGGCTTAAGAGTTATTTATTTCAGGCGGTGTTTAGATTCACATCAGACAGCGGATTTTTCAAGCCGGGTGTGTTGGTTATTTCACAGGCCTAGAACTTTTGCTCTCAGTATGTTTTGCTCGCCGGCTTGCTGTCGAAGAATAGCACAGTATCAGGCACAACAACTCTTGCTATAAGCCCCGTTAATCTTTAGGGGTGTTGTATTTAAAATGCCACTTGATCGGGTTCTGATGTATATAGTTTCGAACGTTCTTCAGTGCATTTTCATTTCGGATAATTCGATCATAAAAACGCGTATGCCATCTAAATAGAAGGCCCTGCTTTCGACATTCACGCGTTACCGATGCCTTATAGCTCCGCATCACTGTTGAAATAGATCCTGCATCCGGTGGCCCAAATACCCGGGCATAAGTGAGCCGGCCAGAAGACGCCGATGAAGATGGAGGTGCGATGATATGAAGAATACCGTGGAGATGATTGGGCATAACAACAAAGGCATCTAGTAAGATATGAGGATGGTGCGCAGGAATGGCAAGCCATCGTGCTTCAGCCAGTTCTCCAATCCTCGAGGGATGCATGAGGCCCTCTTTAACCTTACCGAAGTAGCAGATGCCCTTGTAAGTACCTATCGTAATGAAATAACTTCCTTTCTGGCGATAATCATATCCCCGCAAACGAATGCTACGCCGTTTATGATATCTGGGATCATAAGCCATCCTAAAGCACCTCAATTATTGAATTCCCTCCAATAGACACCCTCCCCCCTATCCACATACCCTCCACAAAGACAAGCCCCCCGTACGGACGCGATCCATCGCGTCCAAAGCCCCAACAACATCGCGTCCAATTTATTAAAGCTCCTGATATAGATATTATAGATGCACTTCTTGCCCGGAGCTATTTGAGCTTTCTATTCTTTTGGGGAGGGGACACGATGGATCGCGTCCTTACGGGAGCAGGCATGCTAAATTTTTAGCACTACTCCTTTTTTTGCACTACCTTACATCAGATTCTTTTCATCCGCATCTGAGACCAAGGTTATGCTGCTTTCCAATTATGCAAAAATTGTTGCCCGCTCTCTTCGCAAGCACCTGGGCAACTCATTTCTCAATCTGTTCGGGTTGGCTACCAGCATGGCGGCGTGTTTATTGATCATGCTGTTTGTTCACCATGAACGCAGTTTCGATTCTTTCCATGATAACGCAGAGCAGATCTATCGTCTCAATGAAGTACAGTCTTTTCCCGGTATCACTCCACAGCACGTTGCTTTGTCGATGTATCCCATGGGGCCAACCCTAAAGGACGATTTCCCCGAGGTTATAGAATTTACCCGCGTAGCCGGCGGACCTCAGATTATCACCATCGATGGAAAACAACGCAGAATCGAATCGCCGCTGCGTGTTGACCCTGCTTTCTTCTCTTTATTCAACTTCCCTGTGTTGTATGGCGACCCGCTAACGGCTATGGAAGAACCCTATTCAGTGGTGCTAACAGAAGAATACGCTCAATCTCTTTATGGCACCACGGAAGCGCTGGACAAAGAATTTACAGCGGGAGATCAGGTGTACAGAGTTGTAGCTGTACTGGCCCCACTGCCGGCTCCTTCACATCTTCGCTTTGATGCCTTGTTCACCCTAAAAGATTTCGATGAACAGGAAAACATGCAGAATTGGGGATCGAATTGGCTGGTGACCTACCTCCAATTGGCTAACGGCGCGAACATCGCATCAATAGAAGCCAAATTTCCTGCGTACAAATCCAAATACATGGATGAAGTCAGGAGTGGGTACTATGACCTGTATCTTCAATCGCTATCTGATGTTCATCTAGGCTCTGCCCACATTACACACGATTATCGCAACTGGCAAAAGTTTAATCGGAGCTACATCTACATTTTCATCCTGCTCGCAATCTTTGTATTGGTCATCGCCGGCATCAACTTCATGAACCTTACAACAGCCCGCTCTGCAACCCGGGCAAAAGAGGTGGGTGTGCGAAAAGCTGTTGGAGCACAACGATTTCAGCTTACGATGCAGTTTCTCGGCGAATCCGTTGCCATGGCATTCATTGCACTTATCCTTGCCATTGCAATGGCCTGGATCGCTCTGCCCTTCATGAGAGACTTGAGCTTGCGCGATTTGAGTATGATCACCTTACTCAAATCTCCTGTGTTACTTGGCACAATCGGGGCAACGCTGGTTGTGGGCTTACTCGCCGGCTTATATCCTGCAGCACTCCTCTCTGCATACCAACCTGTGCACGTCCTCAAAGGATTGATAAGTAAAAGCGGCCGCAAGTCTCCCTTTAGAAATGTATTGGTCGTTTCCCAGTTTACAATCGCCATTGCATTGATCGTCGGCACACTACTCGCCTCGCAGCAGCTACATTTTATGCAAAACCGCGACATCGGGTTTAACAAAGAGTATGTAATGGTTGTACCGATGAGCAGGATTGCCAATGAGAAATACGAACTGCTGAAAAACACGCTGCAAGAAGACCCTGCCATACTCAGCGTAACAGCATCGAATCAGCGCCTGGGTAACAACCTGCATCAATGGGGTACAAGAGTCGAATCAGAGTCAGGCGAGCTTACCGACTTGAGTATTTCCAACCTTGTTGTGGATTACAACTACCTTGCATTTTATGATATCCAGATCAAGGAAGGTCGGTGGTTTTCTGAAGACCGAGGCACCGATTTTGGTTCTGCCAGAGTTGTAAATGAAGCCATGGTGGCTGAGATGGGATGGACAGATCCACTCGGCAAGCAGATCGGATTTGGTGGTGATGATACGCTCGGTACAGTGATTGGCGTGGCAAGCGATTTCAACTTCAATTCTTTACATCACAATGTTGAGCCACTTGCAATGAGCGTGCAGGATTTTGGCTACAGTGAAACCTCCGTTCGTATTGATCCGGAAAGCACCGAAGCCGGCATCGCTGCTGTTGAAAACATATGGCGACAAATCGTTACCGACAGACCCTTCGAGTACACTTTTCTAGATGACCATATGGATGAACTGTATCGTGCCGATCAGCAGGTAAGCACAGTCATCAGTGCCATTACTGGTCTGGCAATATTAATTGCCTGCCTTGGCCTTTTTGGACTTGCAGCCATCACAACTGAACAGCGAACAAAAGAACTAGGCGTGCGAAAGGCTTTAGGAAGTTCTGTCCTGCAAATCTTTGTTCTGCTTTCTTATGAGTTCACACGCCTTGTGATGTTCGCCTTCCTCATAGCCACACCCATCACTTATTTTGTCATGCAAGCGTGGCTGGAAGGGTATCCTTATCATGTTGATATCGGCGTAGGCGTCTTTCTCTTCTCAGGGATATTGACTCTTTTCGTCGCCCTGGCAACCGTAAGCTATCGCGCCATTAAAGCAGCGCGCATGAATCCAATTGAGGCTTTAAGATATGAATAATGAACACCCAGCAAGAAATCTCTAATTCCAAGAGAACTCAAAACACTTCGTAATTGGGAATTCCTTGCTTGATGTTCGATATTCAAAACTTTTATTCCACCCGCCTGCTTTGACGTAGTGCAAAGCTTTCAGCCCGTTTGTCCATTCAGACTCCCCCCCCTGATCCTGTTTTCAATTATTCCTGTGTATATATCTGTAACCCAGATAACAACAAACCCAGGGAAAAACAATGACTCACTTGTCTTTGCCTCCTCAGATAAATGTTACGACACCACTGGCGCTCAAACACAGAAACCAGCCTTTTCGCGTACAGGGATTTCTCATCCATGCCATGGGTGAGTTTATTGACCTCGATAACGGTCCGGTTCACGCCACAACATTCTTAAAGAACATTGGCCTTTCGGCACACTTCTTTATTAAGCCAGACGGTTCAATAGAGCAGCAAGTAGATTGTGACTTCGGCGCCAATCACGCCGGCGAATCTACCTTCAACGGATTAAATGGCCTGAATAACTCCTTCCTGGGCGTAGAATTACTGGTTGAAGGTGCGCATACACTGGGCAGTTTAAAACAAGCCATGGAAAGGAATCCTTATTCTCTCGCTCAAATCGACGCTCTTGCAGCGTTGATTGCTTCGGCGAAAAAGAAGTATGGATTTAATGATGACATGGTCACAGGACACAGTATCGTCAGCCCGGGTAGAAAATTTGATCCAGGGCCTCAAATCATTACCGCAAACAACGCTTATTCAGATCAATTTCAGCATGCTATGGGTAAATGGGATAACTTCTTCGACTCGGAAACTATGAGCAAAGCGGCATAAGCTCGACGTTGTCCATTTGGACGGAGCCTCGAATGCAGAATCGAATTATGAATGTCTGATTTCGAAGGCTCTGTCAGCTCGACATTCAAGGAATGTCTGATTGAATACGCGATACACGAACGCCTATTCGGGGTAGTGCCTCCAAAAAGACTGGACCATTCTTTTTGGAGGCACTACTTTTAAGTTACAAAAAGAACAATGCACGGCCATAAGGCAAAAACGGCCAGGGGATACCGATAAGAATAAAGAACAAACAGCCGGCAGCGGCTTGAATCATATAGCGGTGTTTCTTTACATCTTCCGTCTGTTGTTTTGCCCTTCTTAATCCTGCATGGCCGGCGCCCACTGCGAGAAACATAGCAAATGGGTGCTCTATGACAAAAAACCGCATCGAGCTATTGGACATCACCTCTGAAAAATTACTAAAAAGGGCATATGTATAGGGGCTGAAGAAAATGTACAGGACAAAACCCAGAACAAACTGTAAGTTCAGCGCCCAGAACAGAATAGTTGCAAAATGATGATCGATGGACTTATAAGCCAATCCCTTTTTTTCACCCGATATACTTCGAATCAAGATAAACACAAGACTTAAGAGTAGAACCCAACGATTCCACGAGTGCACGCCAAGTACAATTGAATACATTTTATATCGCTGCTGCCTCAAGAATAGATTGCGCAATATACTATTAGAAACACATGCATGGGCATATTACAGAGGTTTTCAAAAACTTTTGCAGGAATGTGCGAATTTATGGTTATTGATTTTTATAATGCATGATATGATTTCCCATTCACCGCCATACAGCCCTATGCATAAGCTCAAATCTGTACTCCTTACAATTTTCCTCGGTATTTCCTTAGTTGGTTGTTCAGATAAACCAGCTACTGTTTCAGATGCCAAAGCAACCCTGGGCAACTCGCTCATAACTTCTTCAGGATTGATCTATGAAGAAGCACCTTTTCCCTCAGCGCACGCATCCACAATAGTTGAAACGCCGGCTGGAATGGTATCTTCCTGGTTTGGAGGTACTGCCGAGAAAAATCCAGATGTAGGCATCTGGGTTTCCAGAAACGTTAATGGGCAATGGACGGCCCCCATTGAAGTGGCCAACGGCATTCAACCAGAAGGCAACCGGCACCCTACCTGGAATCCGGTGCTTTTTCAGCCGGCAGATGGACCGTTGGTTTTGTTTTATAAAGCCGGGCCAACCCCGCAATCGTGGTGGGGACTCGTTAGAACGTCAAGCGACAACGGACTTACCTGGTCCGAAGAAGGACGTCTCCCCGATGGTATTTACGGGCCTATCCGGGCCAAGCCTGTGCTGATGGAAGACGGGTCTTTGCTGGCCGGCTCCAGTTCTGAGCATGCAGGCTGGGTTGTTCACATGGAACGCCTGTTGAAACCTGCTTCCGGGAGTATGTGGGATCTCGACTACTTAATCAATCCCGATTCATGGGAGATTGTGAGCGATCTCAATGACCCCGATACGTTTGGTGCCATTCAGCCGACTATTCTCGTTCATTCGCCAAATCAATTACAAATTCTGTGTCGATCCCGTCAGGATGTGATTACAGAAGCCTGGTCCAGTGATGGAGGAAAGTCTTGGGCACCGATGCAAGCAACGTCTTTGCCCAACCCAAGCGCCGGCATCGACGCGATCTCTCTGCAAGATGGGCGCTTCCTGCTTATCTATAACCCTACTACTGAAGGACGTGAAAAACTTGCGCTTGCTATTTCTGATGATGGCAATACCTGGAATGACGTCACGCTTCTTGAAAACTCTGAGGGTGAGTACTCTTACCCGGCAATGGTACAGGCTGAAGACGGCATGATTCATATCACGTATACATGGCGAAGAGAGCGCGTAAAATATGTATCCGTAGATCCGACGCAGATTTTGTAAGGGTCTGCCACCTTTAGCCCTTGAACTGTTTACCCATTACTTTAAACAAAGCCCAATACCAGCCTGAGAACAGCTGGTATTGGGCTTCTTTGTAGCGTGTCTTTTTGAAAGCATGTTAGATGATAAATTCTTGTCCTACATCTCTAACTTTGTGATAACGGCTATTACCTTTGAAGCATACCTGTTTACTCATCCCTGCCGGCAATATTGGTTGCCCATGTTTTCATGAGCTCTTGCTGATTTTGAGCAAGTTGATTAAGATCAACTGGAATGATTCCTTTGGGCTCATCTACGCCGGCCAAACGTTCTTTATTGACCAACGCTTTGGCATGGTCTGCATCCAATTCCACTGCTTTAGCATATGCAGCTTCAGCAGCACGAAACTGCTTTTGATTTTCAAGTGCCATACCGAGATTGTTATGAAACACTGCAATATCTTCTTTGAGTTGAATTGCCAGAGCAAGAAGCGGTAGTGCTTCATCAAAGCGGTCATCTCTTAGAAAAACGAATGCGAGATTATTCATCGCCCAGGCATCATTACCATTAGATGCCAGTGCTTTTTTGTAGGCCTCTTCAGCCCTGACCAGGTCGTTCAATTGATCATGTGCCCGTCCGGCTAGCCTGTACACATCCGCAACGCTGGTATCTAACGCCAATGCTTTGTCAATTGCGATGATGCTCTTTGCCGGCTGTCTTGCATCCAAATACACCCGTCCGAGATTCACCCAGCTCTTTAGATGTTGAGAATCCAGTTGCGTGGCATTTTCCAGGGCTTCCGCGGCAGTATCAAGATCGCCGGCCCTTTTTGCAGAAAGTCCAAGCATATAAAATCCCCAGGCGTTTTTATTTTTACGCTTTGTGTAGTGGGTAAACAGTTCAACAGCTTCCACATAATTGCGGGCCATAAATGCCGCCTCTGCTTCTTTATATGTAACCTTTTCAAGGGTATCGGGGGTTACAACGATCTCTGGCAATTCTCCAATGACAACTACTTCGTAGTAGATTTCGGGTGTTGTACTGGGGGGAATCTCAACGGCAATCATAGAAGTGGGTGGCGAATTAAATGAAACCAGTTCATCTTCGATGACTCCATACTCGCCCTTGCATCCTACAGCAAGAAATATCAATGCAATGAATCCGCCAACTGTAATGCTTGCAATTATTCGGGCTTTGTTGTTTACGCTGATTGTCATAATGGTCCTCCTTTGGTTGGTATAGCTTGCGGCCTTTCAGCCATGTACACCAACCCTGATTACAAGCGGGAGGCCAAAACCAATTACCTCACCCCAATAATTCACATAAAGCATTGGCAGACAACACGTTACAGCAATGCATATTTAGCTTATATATTGCAAGAAATAGCATCTTGTGTCCACACAGACACGTGTTGAAATATACTAATGTGTCCAAATGGACATACCGTCGCAGTATGTATTCCAGATAAGAAGAAGGAGATATAACAAGAAGCACAAATTGAGCGACAAGCGTGCAAAATCTTACATACTGCACGTATCAATACATATTTTACAGCATCTGCTTCAGATATCGGCCTGTATGGCTTTTCTTTTCAGCAGCAACTTCTTCAGGCCGGCCCGCAGCGATGACTTCACCTCCTTTATGGCCGCCTTCCGGCCCGAGATCCACAATCCAGTCTGCAGTTTTGAAGACATCCAGATTATGCTCTATTACAACAGAGGCGATCGGCGGTCACATAAACCAAAGCCTGTTCAACAGCTTACAAAAGCTCATCGCTTTCATCTTTTTTCATTGGTCACAACCATCTTTCCTGAATGCTCAGTTACTCCATCAGACTGAGATACGACCATGCGATAAACATACACGCCCGCCGGCAATCGTGATATATCCACTACGATTCTTCGATGCGATCCGGCAGATATAGCTTTCTTTTCGATATGCCGCACTTGTCGCCCCAGCATATCGTAGATTCCTCCGCTGACGATACCTTCTTCAGGCAAATCAACAGGTAGATTCACAACAGAAAAAGCAGGGTTAGGGTATGCTTCGTAGAACTTGATCTGCGCCGGCAATGCTTCTTCAAACTGAATATCCGGGATATTTCTCCAATGTTTGTTTCTAGACGATATAACAGATGAAGATACGCGATCGCTTTCATCCGGCCCCACACCTGTTGGTATATAGTCTTTATCTGTAGTAAGCACTATTCGATCTACTGAGAACCCATCTTCACGCATCCAAATAGTAAAAGTCTTTTCACCAATTTGAGAAACGTTAAACTGCGCACGCCGGCCTTCATTCTTCATGCCATACCAAACCCACTCTCCCAGTTCTTCAATAGAAGACACCCCCATTCTCATGGCTTGATTATCACATCCGGCATAAACGGTCTTCCCATCTGCAATGGCCAACGCACGTAGCCAGACGTAATAGGTCCCGGTGCTGCTTAGTAAAAGAGGAAACTGCATTTCTGCATTGTCTGATTTGTAATCCCCTAAAATGAAATCACCATCATCCTCCAGGGCCTGCATGGCAAGCACCGATGGCTGCTCTGCATCATACACGGTCTGTGTCCAAACATCGAGTGTTTCCGGATTCGAGAACTGAATCGTATGGTGCTCTGCCTCCATAACAACTTGGCCTCCTTCTTCCACAAAAGCACCATCATCTACTACATCATCGTTTATTGTAATCGTCTTGTCGATCACATCAGTCAACCCACTGTCGTCGGTTACTGTCAACTCAACGACATAGGTACCAGCAGCAGCAAACGTGTAAACAGGATGTTGCTCCTCCGCGGTTGCACCATCGCCAAACAACCATTCCCATGATATAATCACTCCATCAGAATCTGTGCTTTGATCTGTAAATGTCACTTCTTTAGCGTCAATCAAGAATTCAAAAGCCGCTACCGGCGGGATTTCTACGGGAAGGTTTTCAACAGAGAGTTGCTGTGTGGTACTGGAAGAAAGTGCTTCGTTATCAGTCACTGTTAACACAACGACATATTCGCCGGCGCTCTCATAAACATGCGTTGGGTTTTGTTCGGTTGACGTGGCTCCATCCCCAAAATCCCACAGCCACGTATCAACAAAACCATCATCAGAACTGCTATCCGTAAATTCCACGGTCAAAAACGTAATATCAAAGAAGAAGCTTGCAACAGGAGGCTGCGGCTGATCATCTGCTACAACCACAACTTCCTTCGTTGCAGTATCAAGCAGACCATCATTATCGGTAACCATTAAGGACATCGTGTATGTCCCTGCTTCATCATAGGTATGTGTCGTGTTTTGCAAGGTCGACTCGCTCCCATCGCCAAAGTCCCAAACCCAGGAAACGATCGTTCCATCGTCGATACTAGCGTCAGTAACTGTTACTGAAAGCCCTGCTGTTTCATATAGAAAATCAGCCACGGGTGCTTGCTGGGGCGGCTCATCAAGCTGAACGGTTACGTCATCAGAATGGGTATCAGACAGTCCCTGCGTATCTGTAACCGTCAACGAAACCGTATAGGTACCGGTTGATTCATAGGTGTGGGTGGGGGCTTCAGCAATTCCACCATTCCCATCTCCAAAATCCCACACCCAATCAACGATTTCACTATCACCTGAGCTTGCGTCGGTAAACAAAACCGTCAAACCATCAAGACTAAAAGAGAAGTCTGCCACGGGGGGTGCAGGCGGTGGCGGCGAAGCACCACAAATTTCTTCAGCAAATGGATGCACAAAGTTCTGTACGCCGGCACCTGCCACTACACTGTTTGATATGTTAAAACCGCACTCATCCGATTCATTTTCCAGATACGTACCTGGCCCTACTGATGCGACACCCAGTGCATCTTTAGAACAGTTACCCAAATTATCCCAACAAACGGCAACAGTAGCATCTCCTGCAAAAGATTCTTCGACTTTTGTGTTGAGATACGTAAAACCGTCTGCTGATCCGGCATCGAGGTCTCGAACAAAGCCGGCGTCTCCCTTATTCACCAACAGATTATTCTCCCAGGTAATGGATTCACTGGGGTAAGGAAATGAACGGCACGTCGGGCATCCGGTCTTCAACATCATGCCTTTAACATCATCGGCGGTGGAATACACTGTATTATGCTTCACCAAGACCTCTCGAGAATCTGCAACGGCCAATCCGACACTAATTCCACAGCCAATCGCATCTGCATCTTCGGTACCAAACACGACATTGTTTTCCACAATCCCGTTGTCACTGATGTATTCGACAAAGATGCCCCGGCCCGTGTCTTTTGCGCTGAGTGATTCTTCGATGATAAAATTATGATTCTCGATATCGAGCCATATACCAAAGCCATTATTATCAGCAGAATAAAAACTGTCTATTGTCAGATCCTGCGTGAATGAAAACTTGGTCCCACCTCCGCCCCAGCAATTGTCGTAACCTTTCCACCCGTTTTTCCTCGAAGAAGACCCAACGAGTTGCAGGTCGTCGACCCAATCATTGATCACCCAGCCACTGGTGGTTGAAAAAGAGGCATTTGCACGAACCCGCCAGCCATTTTGTCCGTGTTGCTCCGACGCTACACCATTCATATAAACCTGATCAGCACCGTATACCAGGATACCTGCGCCGGCAGAGTATCTTATATCCAGATCAACAAGATTGTGGCCGGCCCCTTCAACCTGAAGAATGCCATCATCGGGTAAAGAAGCGCCGTACCAAATATGCAGGTTCTCAAGCGTCACCTCTCTGCTATCCGCGGTAAGCTTTACTACATACGGATGCGCAAGGCCTTCAATTTCATTAAGGTTGTCATTGTCTGCCAACGGAAGCAGCCAAACCTCCTCTGCACTAAAATCGACGTAAAAGGTACCGGCCACCACCGCTGATTTAGAGAGCACTTGTGACAAACGAACGCCATTCTGCCAAAAGCCGGCTGTATTACAAAAAGCAGCATCAACCGAAACATCGTTCGTCAAATTACCACAAAACGTAGAACCGGCAAAAGAGGCAGCCCATGGCCAATCAGCTACGTATTTTCCTTCTGCTTCAGATAATGCCGGCTTTTCAGATCCAAAGATGAAGACGCCGGCATCCGTTCCACGCAGCGAAATACCTGTCTGGTGCACATCAATCTGCTCCCTGTAAATCCCCGGCATCACATTGATAACGTCCCCATCCCCAGCGAGTGATTCGAGAACGTAGGTGATCGTTTTACAAGGCTGAGTTTCACTGCACGAAGGTGCATCTACGCCGGCGTCATCAACCCAAAACGTTTCCGCCATTTGGGGGAATGTAACCTCATCCACTCGTGAATAAGCTGTGGCATTGAACTGTGTTATATAAAGAGTCAGTAATACAAAGAAGAGAGAGCATCGCATGGCAATATCCATTTTGGTTGAACATTGCCAGCTAGACATTTAGCTCAGGTATTTCATACCTCGATGCGCATTTCTTAATGTGGATTCGTTTATCGTTTATCGCTCAATCAATCTATTTGAGCAAGGAAGTCAGCCTATCAGGATGTGCGTAGGGGTTCGTAGAAATATCTACTCCTCAAAAAACACGCATTTTGGGGTAGAATGTAGGCTTCCAGGCTGGAATAGATTGTCGGATTCGCCCCTTTTAAGCAGACAGGGGCCAGTAAAAGGCACGTGAGAAGTGAAACAGTGGCGGGACCGTGGTCAAATAAATGGAAATAAAGTAACCTGTGCGGAAAGATTTACTTTACTTTGCGCAATGAAACATGAAGCAATAATGAAGAGCAAAGCTGATTCATGTGGAAATCAATCAGCCTAAAACCGGATTTACGCCAATCCTAAAGCGCAGATCAACCCATTAAACGTGCGCCATTAAAGGCGTCTGGACTGCCGGCGGTCGGGCTGGAAAAACGCCAAAAATCCAATCAGGAATACAAAAGCGAGGAGCGCAAAAAGTGCCATGATGGCCAGGGGTTTTTGCTCAATATGTGAGCATAATTAGGGGTTTTCGATAGTGAAGATAAGACGAAATCCAGTTCCATACGGTTTCCGCTGCCCGTCGTAAATGGCCTATTTTGCACAAACGAGCACATTCACGAAATAGTTTGGTCACATACTTCATACTTTGCACACATATATGCCATGCGCCAATCCGATTGCGCCACAATGAGCCTCGCCAAATAAGCACGTGCTTCATTTCGAATTCCATTCATCAGCTCATCCCATTCGGGGCAAAGACAGACACAGGAGTGTGGCGTATTCGACGGCAGATTTTCTGCCCCACTGGCACAGACCTTGCAAAGATTGGCTTCGCTCTACATGACGTAGTGCACCTGTTCTTATTTTTCAGATCTTACAATGATGACGAGGAATTAGCTGTGTAGAGGAGATCTTCAAGTATCCTTCTCATTTCTTATGGAAATGGAGCCAGGGTTGTGATTGCAGCACAGTTACCAAACTTTTATGACACATTCGGCACAATACAGATTGGTAACATATTATATTAAGTGCACGCCCTTCCGAGGCCCCTTTCCTCACTCGCTTTTCGTAAAGCTTTAACACCTTTTCCTTGTATGAGACCGAGTAGTACTAACTCATGGGGCACTGCGTTTAGCCTGGCCTTGGCCATTCTCGCTTTTCTATTTATTTTCCTCTCCGTTGCTATTTTAGGCTTTGGAGGTTGAGCGGAGGATACGTGTGATGCCGATTTTGATTCGGGTTGTGGATTCTTAGAGATATTTTACCTTGTGTTCAACAGGCATGTTATGCCCGGAGAATGCATGTAAATAAACTCTGGCGAAGAATCCGCAACCCGAATCAAAAACCTTCCAAAAGTGAGCAACGAGACTTTACTCAATTGTTGTCCGCCGGCAATCCATCGCCTCCACTCTTCATAGCTTTCTCCCAGTTGTCCGGGACTTTTCCGCCCAGATCGTTAATGCGTTTTTTGATTTGCTCAATCCTGTTCTTGTTAGCAGGATCGCCATTATCATCAGCGCGAAGCATATCCAGTGCCTCGATGTACTGGTCTATGGCCATATCACGCTTGCCACTGCCGGCATCTTTTCCTGCATTCTCAACAAGCAGCTTCCCACGATCCGCTTCAAGTCGCTTGCGCCAACGCATTTCGTTTGATTTCCCAAGCTGGGCCTTGTATTTGTCTACGGCTTCAACCAATTCTGTAAGGTATTGTCCTCTTGCGGCACTGGAAGAGGCTTTCTTGGCCTGCGCTGCAGCCACCTTGAACAGGCTTTCGATGTGCTCATTTGTGATGTTACGCTCAGCCATGTAAATGCGAGCAACCAATTCCTGCGGGGATGGATCTAATTTAACAAGCCCCTTTTGGTAATAAGGAACCAACTCCTGCAATTGCTTGATCGCCATTTGCCCTTTGGCCAACCGCGTGTCAATTTCTTTTGCACGACGCATCAGGTTCAGATTTTCATTCAATACACGCGTTGCATGCAGCACGCGCATTTTGACTTCTGTTTCACATTTTTGGCACAGACTTTCTTTCGAAATTTTGAGGAGCCATCCCGAATTGCCGCACCATTTGCATTTTCGCACCATTTGCATTTTCGCTCCATTTGCATTTTCGCTCCATTGCATTTTCGCAGTGTGCCAGAGAGTTGCCGTTCAAGCGCTATTGAAATTGACTGCCGATTACAAATTCCGAGACCATTACAGCAATTTTAACTACTGTGCGATAGAGAGGCCGAAGTCGTAAATCGCAATCACCTTGTTATTAACTCGCATGGATGCACTCAGTTGCATGAATAATTCACAGAATCATTAAACATCTGGAGCTTAAACCAACCGCTTGTACCTGGCCAAGATTGTTTATAGGTAGATGGATATTTGTCCCATGTTAACCGCTACCCGACACGCATCATCTTCTCTTTATTCTCAAACAATCTACCCTTCCATCATTGCTGGTAAGAGATTTGCCGGAAAACAATACGACACATCATGGCACAAACCTGTGACCAATCAGGGAAAACTTTTCCTCTCGCAGGCAAGATTTTCAGTTCTCTGGAAAGAAAGTCTGTCTCTTTTGCTCTTTATCGACTGCCCTCCCAAACAAGTCTCAAGCAATGAAGAAATCTACACCGTTGATCGTAGATGATGCGTTACCATCGCATACTTTTTTAGAGTTGATTCATGACGAAGCATTCACCCCTGTGTTCTTTCCCGAGATGGAGAAGCCCCACATGCGCTTAATAAAACACACACATCTTTCTGGCGAACAATTAAAAGCACAAGCGAAACCCGCAATCGTGCCAGAACAATTCCTGAAGCAATTACTGGAAAAATGCCGGCGGTTTTTCAGCACGTCTGTTTAAAGATGCCCGGCATTCGACGTTGCCAAATGGATAACGGCTTGAATATCGAACACTGATCAATGGAGATCCAATCCTGAAGCGCTTTGCGTATTTTTCTATGCATGCATGATTCCTTGTTCTACCTGCGGTTTTAAATTTACTCATATTCGGCAAGGCACTGCATTACGCCGGCGTCAATCTCGAAACGATACGAATCCTCCAGAATGACATTCTCGCAGCTACAAAAGTATCCGCGCCCCCAATATTGACGTATTCTCCGTCTTTAATGCATCGGCATGCTTGTTGCAGGTAGGATATTCGCTCTCGATGAGCACCCCTCCATCGACCTCTTATTAGCCCCCTTTGTTCTTCACCTGGTGAAGGAATTCACCCTAACACAGAGTGGGCAACGTGATATTACACCCCAAGTACCCTTCTGACAATTCAGTACCCAGACGTATTCGCGTATTGGTTATAGATCGACATCCTGCCATTGGAGACGCTTTCTCCGGATTGCTTAAACGCACAGAGGACATGATCTACTGCGGACAAACTACGTCTGCTTCAGAGGCCTTTGACCACATTACCATAGCCAAGCCAGATGTCGTGATTATTTCACTATCTCTGGATGACGCGTACGGACTTGATCTTTCCATGCAACTGGTTGCCCAGCAGCCGAATCTGCAGATCCTCGTTTTCTCTCAATACGACGAAAAGATCTTTGCAGAGCGCGCCATTGAATCCGGCGCGATGGGTTACATGATGAAGCGCACCGGCACTTCAGATATTCTAGAAGGCATCCGCAGCGTGATGCGCAACGAGACCTTCCTCAGTGCTTCGATGACCGCGCGACTGTTAAACAAAATTACCAAAGGGCCCGGCGCTGTAAAAAAACAGGCCATGGACTTACTCACGCATCGAGAACTGGCTGTCTTGCTGATGATGGGCGAAGGCGCAAGCCCTCAGGATATGGCTGACCGCCTGAAACTTGACCGCAAAACGGTAGAAACGCATCGCCGGCGCGTTAAGGAAAAGCTGAACTTCGAAAGCGTATCTGCCTTGCTACATTTTGCCACGCAATGGCGTCATTCCCAAGGCACCCTCAATCCGCACGAAGCAGATTCCAACATGTCGTCCCCGACGTCAAAGGTACCGGTTGATACGACATAGGAGTCGGTTGGTCTGTGAGTCGGTGAGTCGGTGAGTCGGTGAGTCGGCATATATAAGCAGTCTATTGCTGGAGAGCTGAATTCTTTGTCAGATTTTGCTTGATTAACTCTCTCATTGCTTGAAGGCTATCTAGCTTTGCGGACCACTTGAATGCTCTATCTTCAGCAATCAATAACTGGATTAGGGCAATGCCTTTGTCGTAGTAAACCATGGATTCGCGTAAACTTTGTTGCTCCAGATTCCTGGTTGAGACGATGGCGCTTCGTACCTGATGAGCATCTGCCAATGCGAGGTAAGAATCCACCAAGTTCGACTGCCAGATTCCATTAAGCGGATCAACTGAAATAGCCTTATCGAGAATCAGTACAGATTCCTTGCACAGAGCTGTTGCTTTTTGATGCTGCCCAATCTCGGCATAGAACACGCACAAAGAGCGCAATGTATTTCCAAGCATATTGCCCATCTCTCCGTTGGACGGATCGATGTCGTATAGCTCCTGTTTAAGGCTGCGAGCCCGTTCAAAATAATCTAGTGCTTCGGTGGTGTTGCCCATGTCTTTATGCACTGCTCCAAGCGCTTCCAACAGGGTGGCCACTCCTTGCCGGCCAAGTATGTTTGTCGAATCGGACGCAGCCATTTCCCAGGCTATATCAAGCGCTTCCTCAAAATATCCGATGGCCTTTTCATATTGATCAAAGTGCTTGCTAAGATCCCCAATTTTATTGAGACACGTTCTCAAGACAGATTTCAATCTTGGGTTAAATGCCAGTTGAGCATCCAGACGTTCAAGCCGGGGGCACGCCGTGCTCTCCAGAATATTTAACGCGTACAGCGGATCATCTCCCCAGCGATACGCATCCACCTGATAATTGTATACACGCCACAAATCAATTTCGAAGTTGATATCTCCCGATTTGCCGGCAGAAATAGATTCCAGTTCCTCACGGGCTTTCAAGAGGTGCCTTTTTGCTTCCTCCACTTGTCCGGCAAATACATACCACCATCCCAGTTCGCTGCGAATGCGCCCAAGATCGTGCTTGATGGCTATACCCCGATCCTCTTCATAGAGCGACTCCAACAAAGCAATTGCCTCCTTGCTCAGGGAAATTGCTTCTTCATTCGCGCCGCCCCACGAAGAAACCACGGCCTGCCGGCTTTTTGCAATGGCCAATGCGTGCCGGGCAAGTGGGTCACCCGGATCCTTTTCCCATAACGAGGTCCTCAGGTGCAATGCCTTCTTGTAAAAAGCAGCAGCCCCCCCCAAATCACCCAGATTGGGATAATGCGGATCTCCCTGAATTTCACCTACCCTGTGATACGCTTCGGCAAGTTCTGTTTGTAATAAAGGATCATCAGGCAATTCTTCTGCAAGGATATCCAGGTATTGCTGCGCATTTTTTACAAGTAAACGCCTGGCCGGCGTTGCACCGGGTAAATCACGTATCGCATCATGAAAATCAAACAGTAAGGTATTTGCCATCGCGCGAACATCTTGCATTCGCTGCTCCGCTTTCTCGCGGGCAAGCAGTGCCTGGCGGGCCTGATAGGTCGTCGAAATAATCCCGCCCAACAGTGCCAACAGAATGACACAAGCTGCGGCCACGCCAACCCGATGTCGATTTACAAATTTCCCAACGCGATATCTTACTGTTGAAGGACGGGCAGCAATCGGTAGCAGGTCTAAATATCGACCAATATCTTCATTCAACTGCTCAACTGAACCATAACGCCGCGCCGGCTCTTTTCTCAATGCTTTCAGCACAATGTTATCCAGATCCCCCTTGAGCTGACGGTGATATTTACTCCGCGCTGTACGATGGATTTTTGTAGCCGGCTGGTCTTTTCCTTCGTTGCTCTCAAGAATAGCTGTACTTGGCTTGGCAGGATCCACTTCACAGATGAGGTGCTCAGCTTGTGTGGGTGAAATATCACGTACATTGTAGGGGCGCCTCCCGACAAGCAATTCGTACAAAATAACACCCAGCGAGTACACGTCTGACGCAGTAGAAATATTCCCGCCGCGGATTTGCTCCGGACTCGCGTATTCAGGGGTTAACATACGCAGCCCTGTACGCGTAATGGGCACAGCAACACGGGTTTCGTCGAGTAATTTGGACACGCCAAAATCAAGCAGTTTCACCGTGCCATTCGGGGTCACCAGAATATTGGAAGGTTTTAAATCCCGGTGTACAACCAGTTGTCGATGGGCATACGCAACAGCTTCACATACTTTTTGAAACAGGCGCAGTCGTTTTTTCAGAGATAGGCTGCGCGTAGAGCAAAACACGTCAATCGCGGTGCCTCCTTCCACGTACTCCATCGCAAAGAATGGCCGGCCGGTATCGGTGACGCCTCCATCCAGCAGTTGGGCTATGTTGGGATGCTGTAACGTCGCCAACACCTGGCGCTCATGTTTTAACCGCTCACGGATCTCGGTGTTAAACTCGTCCTGTTTACCCAACTTTATCGCAACGCGATGATCAAACTGACCATCAATCCGGTCTGCCAGATACACAACCCCCATCCCACCGCGTCCCAATTCTTTTTCCAGGCGATAATGCCCGATGACCTGACCTTGCCACTGCTCCTGAGACGCTTCTTCGATCACACGAAAAACGCCAGTATCTACCGATGATTCCAGGAAGTCTTTGTCCTCTTCGTAAAACGAAAGCAAAGAAAGTACTTCTTTGCGCACCTGCTCCTCGTCGCAATTTAACTCGAGAAAAGCAGCGCGCTCTTCTACAGGATGTAAAAGCGCCTCATGAAATATACTTTTTACTAACTGCCAATTGAGATCACTCATGATCTGGCCGGGTTGTCGTAGTACAGCTTTGGAATCATTAGAGAAAGCGTCATTCCCTGACAAAATGGCTCATGTCAATGCTCTTGCTCACTAATTGCGCGGCGCAACCAGGCTTTAGCTACCTGCCAATCACGCTTAACGGTAGCCGGCGAAATATCCAACGCTTCCGCTGTTTCGCTAATTGTCAGTCCACCAAAATATCTGCATTCTACAATTTGACACAATCGAATGTCAATCTCGGCAAGCAAGTTCATCGCCTGATCTAAAGATATTAAATCTTCCAGATGATTCTCCGACCATACGTGCACATCTTCCAATCTCAAATCAACCTGGCCACCGCCACGTTTTTTCCTGTTTCGCCGGCGCGCGTAGTCAATAAGAATAGCCCGCATGGCGTGCGCAGCTACTGCAAAAAAGTGCGTACGATTCTCCCATTCCGCACCATCTTTGCCGGCCAGGTTTAGATAGGCCTCATGGACCAAATCCGTCGTGTGAAATGTGTGGTCTGATCGTTCGTTCTTCAAATAATGATGGGCAAGCCGGCGTAATTCTTCATACACGAGCGGCATGAGCGCTTCAAACGCGTCTGTTTCACCAGCACGCCATTTTATCAGGAGTTGTGTTACATCTTCAGATTTTGGGGTCATGTACTCAGTAACGCACAGATGTATGGGTGGTTAGTAAAATGGTCAAATCCAGAAAAACTAACCACTAAGAACCAATAACGAACTACTAAAATCTAATAAATCATTCATGACGTGAGCCACTTTTACTGAAAAGAGCGCATATGGTTGAGAGTAGCAATTTTTGCATGATGAATACTGCTACTGAAGTCATATTTACTCATCAGACTGTACGAACACATGTCACGTCTTTACTCGTTGGTGTCAAGTCTTGCGATGCTCTTCTTCCCCCTGCAAGCCTTGGCACAGCCAACCATAACAGCAGCCGATTTGAGTGCACAATCAGGCGCATCCTTTTTTGAGTTTCTTGCAGGCGATAATGCCGGCGCACTGCCCGCTGATCTTTCCATGCTCCCGTCATCGCTCCTCTCATCGGGCGAAAACAACACATTCGACTTTACATCGATTACATCACAACTACCGCTTTTCTCTTCCAACAAATACATCAACCTCCCTTCAGACAGCCTTGATCTGCCGGGCTTTGACGCTTTCTTTCAAGACAAAGCAACTGATGTGTGGCAGGTAAAGCTTTTAAACAGTAATGCACCAGAGGTTTTTCTTTACCGTAGAATTACCAGCGACAGCCTGCTCTGGTTGGGCAATGGCCTGTGGCAAGATACCAATGCAGATGGTATCGCTGATCCAGTAATAAGCGTGTTTAACCCGGGTAAACTACAAGCACCTCTTCCATTAGAGTTCAACAATGCCTGGACTACCGATTTTGTCCACACCAGTGTGGTGAATTCACCCATTGGCGTGATTGAGGTACCCGGCATCACCGAAAACCATGATATCAAGATAGATGGATACGGGACGCTTATTACCCACACGGGGTCGTACCCTTGCCTTAGAATCCGGATTAACCAGACTATTCGAAATATTGATGGCTCAACGCAAGAAATTGGCGGATGGAGTTTCTTAACCAAAGAGCTGGTGCAATTGGGGGTGTTCTATTCCCAGCTTATACCGGAGAATCCTGCCAACATCTCCTTTGACCTTTTGACACCGCAGTCCATTTCGCTTTTCAGTTCGGATGACACCGGGATGTCTACGGCTAACGAAGAACCTGCGGAAGTTTTGCCGGCAACCTACAGCATTGGACAAAACTACCCAAATCCCTTTATCGACGACACCGTCATTCCTTTTGAACTGCTCAAAACCGGCCATGTGACCCTCGATATTTACAACGCAGCCGGCCAGTTGGTAGCACCCCTTGTTGATCAAACCATGCCGGCGGGAGCACATCAGATTACCTGGGTCGCGCATGACCAGCCTGCGGGCCTCTACTACTACCGCATCCATTTCAACGGCAATCAACGCCACAATATCATGGTGCGAATCAAGTAAGAACTGGATGCCATAGCCCCTCGCCATACTTCAATTTTCTAACCGATTCTTTATCAGTAATCAAACAAAAACGATGAAAAAGCAATCTGTACTTCGCATACTATTTTTCTCCCTTTTCCTTATACCGCTTGCCGGCTGTGATTCCAATGAGCCGGATGAACCAGAGGATATTATTGGATCTTTCAGTATTGAAATTACTGGAGACGTCATGCAGACCATCAGTGGCGGTCAGGCTGCATTTGGCGCTGCCTCCGATGCACAGACAGGTATTTCCGGCTTTGGTCTATCCCTAGGCAATACCACCGGCGGGACCACCGCCCAATCATTGATCATTACCAGAAAAGGCAATCGGCCCGGCAACGGCAGCCACGCAATCACCAACTTCGATCTCACAACAGACGCTGATACCATTGGTGATGACGAGTTTATTGCGGTCTACTCCTCAGGGACAGATGTTTTCTATGCAAATGGGGGCTCCATAACCATTACTGAATCATCGGACACCAGATTGGCCGGCAGCATTAACATTACGGCAGAAAGTGTACTATCGGAAAACGGACAAATAACCATTTCCGGCTCATTCACAGCCATTGGGCTTGATGTAGGTGCTCAGTAATTCTTGGTCATCATTCATTAGTCATCATTGCGCGCAGACTGTCTGTACGGCAGGTTCGTGACAGCCTGCGCGCAGCTTTATTCACCTTTCTTGCTCTTCATGCGCAACGTTTCCCATTTCTAGCCGGCTATACACTGATGAAAACAATGCTATCTTTTCTGTTCACGCTGCTGTTGATCACGCAATCCTACGCACAAACCAACGCATCGCCCGGCGAAGGTGTTTGGGCAAACTATGATTTTGTGCCTGGCCACAAAGTCCTCGCGTACCACGATTTTGAATCAGATCTCGTTGGTAATTTCCCCAACCACGTTCAGTACCTGAATGGAGATATGGAAGTGGTTCGTCTCGCAGATGACAATCAGGTACTTCGCACAAAAAACGAGGGCCGCTTCCTGGTCGCAACAAACGCTACGTTACCGGAGAAATACACGGTAGAATTCCGGATATCTGCTACAGACAAGAGATCCAAGGTTATGATGTATTCACCGGCAGAGAAAGCGCCGATTAAGTCGCCCGGCGATATACTGGCTGGTATTATTGAGCCGGCCGGCGCCGGGTTATCTGTCGGGAAATATGTAACGGGCCCCAAGGCTACACAAAAACTCGCTGAAGGCGCTTTTGTCAAAAAATGGATCGACGTAAGAATTGCCGTTGATGGCGCCTACTGGAAGATGTACATAAACGAAAAACGTGTATCGAACATCCCACAGGTAGAAGTCCCACGGGGCGACGGGCTCGCGTTTTATTATTCGGTGTATCCGTACGATGATGGAGAAGTTTATATCGACGATATTCGGATTGCGGCAGGCGGAAGGTCTATGCTGTACGAAGAGCTCCAGGCAAATGGCATGGTCATCACACACGGGATCCTATTCGACACAAACAAGGCAGACCTGAAACCTGAATCAACACCTACCTTGATGGATATTGCCGGCTTACTCAAAAAACACAAGGACGTCAAGCTCCGCATAGAAGGCCACACAGACAACACAGGCGCTGACGAAGCAAACCTCCTCCTTTCCAAAGCACGCGCCGACAGTGTGCGAGACTGGTTAATCAACACGCAAGGCATTGACAGTGCGCGACTCACCGTTGAAGGCCACGGCGCAAGCAAACCGGTTGACTCCAATGGTACTTCAGCCGGCAGGCAGGCAAATCGGCGCGTGGAGCTACATCAGTTTTAGGCGAGGGGGTTAGGAGGCCCAGAGCAAATCGGTCGTTGTGTCATTCCTTAATGATGACGCGTACTGGCTTGATCCTTTCATACAACTGTTTTCCCAGCAGTTGAATTTACGGGCCCTCGTTTCCTCTCAGTCTTTCTTCCGGTCGAATACAAAAAAACTACTGCCCAACGCCAAGACGCCAGAGGAAAACCGCGGCTCTTTTTGTCTGCATTTCCAGCGTGGGTAAATCAATCCATTCGTCAACCGTATGGTCATCGCCGCCACCTGGGCCCAGGCCATCGATGGCCATCTCAACCAGGCCGGCGGTAAAGGAGACATCCGCTGCGCCGGCATTGCGTGGGTTTACGGCGGTTACTTCTCCAAACCCTAAATCACGACTCACCTGATCAAATTGGGCCAGCAGCTTGTAGTTACCTTCTGAGGGGGAGAGGGGTGGATATCCATCATCAAACGTTAACTCAGCGGTTGTACCCGGTAAGTGCTGGCTGGCAATGAAGGCCATTTTTGCCCGCGTTGTTTCTAGTTGCTCCAAAGAAATGCAACGCAGATCTCCCGTTACAACAGCGTGCTCAGCAACTACATTGTTCTTGCCAAATGCGGTTCCAGATGCTTTACCCTGATCAAGGGTTACATCGGTGCCGGCTACCATAACACCGGGATTAAATGTCAGATTCGGTTCGCCGGCCAGTGCTTCATAGAATTCAGTGAGAATGCGAGAAGCTTCATAAATAGCCCCGCTGCCCACTACGGGTTGAAAAAGCTGACTGGAGTGTGCCGGCGTACCTTTCACATCCAATCGCCAGGATGAAGATCCCCGGCGTGCGACCACGGCAGTTTTCGGGTTAGAATCTCCGTTTTCAAAAGCAATGGCTATATCTGCTTCTTCAGCGGCTTCGATGAGCACGGCACGCGCAGCATCCTTGGGGCTACCGCTTTTCTCTTCGTCTCCCGTCATGATAATGGTGAGCGTAAGCTGGTCGAGCACGCCGGCAGCACGCAAAGCCTTCATCGCGTAGATAATGATGGCGTTGCCGCCTTTCATGTCAACCACTCCAGGGCCCGTTGCACGATCGCCGGCCCGTTCAAACTTTTGAAAAGGGCTTGAAGGCTCAAAAACCGTATCCAGGTGACCAATCAACAATAAATGCGGCCCCTTTCCACTGCCTTGCATGCGGGCCACTAAATGGCCGGCGCGCCCAAAGGCCTGTCCATCAACCCACTCCACTTCAGCGCCAAGGGCCTCAAATGCTTCTGTATACAAATCGCCAACTTCGCGTACGCCGGCAAAATTCATGGTCCCGGAATTGATGTTGACGGAGCGCTCCAGGTAAGCAATGGCATCATCGGCATTCTTCGCGACCTCCACAACAATGCGCTGTTCCAGTTCATTGGCTACCGACTGAGCGCCGGCATCGTTGGCTGTAAACAATGAGCCTGCCACAAAAAGTAAAAGGCAGCTGTTACGCAATGTATTAAAGCGAAAAAAATACGTTTTCATGTATATAAATGTGTTATATGGGCCTCATCGTACGAATCAAATATAGGTTTTCACAAATCAAAACCCTGAACATTGAACGCTAAACTCGGAACGCAATACTATTTATCCAGAATCCCCTCGATCTTCTCATATTGTTCGAGCAGCATTTCTTCAAACCAACGCAAGTCTTGTAGCGCTGAGGTCATAGATCCGCCATTTCCGTACAATATATCGATGATCCTGCTTACCGTATTGTTGTGGGTTTCATGTAATTGAACCAGCTCTGTCATGGCCGCAACCAGTTCAAAATCCAGATACAGAGTAGATTGCGTAGCCATGGCAGTTTGCCATGCTGAATTAAGAATACGCGCCGGCCTGAGTTGGATATTTCCGCTACCATATACAAACATAGAGTCCGGCCTTACCACCAACCGAACCATCTGATCTCCTATTTTTGCATGATAATCCCCTGAAACAGATTGCTTTACGTTAATCTCTTCGAACATCATCGCCCCAGAGTTTCCAGCCATCCGCCGAATTGCCTGCTCAACAGACGAAACGCTACTCAAATCTATCGGGTTTTCCTCCAGATTCACCCCCATCATTAAATGGGTACCATTCACCAGATTTTCTACCATTGGCCTATGGTATGCCAACGCATTACCAACGGATGTTTTATTCTCGCTGATCTCATGCCGGATGGTGGTAATAACTTTCTCTACCTTTTCATTCGTAATCTGCCGCTGACGCCAGTCATCCAGCGCCAGCGCAAAAAGCACACTAAAAATGATGACACCAACATCAATGGCTATAGATTTCCAGGAACGGGCAAGTGTGCTAGATCGAGCGAGGTTTTTGAGCATTGCGGTAACGAAAAACGAATGGAGTTATTTGGCTTCGGGCGACTATACACAAATGATAGCTGATTCACCTCTTTCGAGCAACCCACTCCAGCGTAACAGAATAAGCCTCTACTACTGAGCCTCTACAATTATGTCGTTTTATTTGTAGTGTTTGTTCGCAAACCAATCAGATAGTAGATACCCACACTAATGAGCAGGCCAATCACGTAGGCCAGTACATCGCCCCAATCAAAATTATTCCCAAGCACCAGGTTCGATGTCTTCTGGCCGAGTATCTCTCGTAGCCATTCCAGTCTGAATAGCTGAAGCACCTCCACAATCAATGCCACGATCAGAATAGAAAGTCCAAGATACACTGCATTCAAGGAAGGCTTTACAGCCAACACGCACCAAAACAAAAACCCTGTAACCATTACATCGCCGACGTAGAAACGGACAAATCCCGGCCCCATCCGCTCGATGAATACCAGCGCCGCAAACCAAAGCAGGGCGAACATGCTGTATATGATGCGAAGGGCCCTGGGGTTATTTATCATGATATGGACTAAAGGACCAATGGACTCTGATTATCACGGAGACGTGCATCATCAATCCTTACGAAGACAAAGGCGTAGAGAAAAACGTTATAATTGCTTTGAGAGTTAGCTGAGAAGCCTCTCTTTACCACGTCCGTCATCCCTGCGAAGGCAGGGATCCAGTTTTCATAGCTGAAAACAGCCTCTCTTTTCTGGATTCCTGCCTGCGCAGGAATGACGGAAGAAGTGGCCAGGTCGTTACAAAAAAATTCTTTCTAACTTTTATTTTTAATGGATATAAGCATCTCGTTCTTGACGCCTATGTGCGAAGGCATGACTCCAGTGTTTT
>JBGCEN010000083.1:0-7847 GCA_045106435.1 Rhodothermales bacterium | reverse complement strand
GGACTAACCATCGAGGGAGCACTTGACCAGCTATTGCAAGGCGCGAACTACTGATAGCCAGGCGCTTACCGTATATTTTCGCTCGTTTCTGGGTCTCCCCTCTTCGCTTAGCGTTGTTTTCTGCTCCATTGCTAACAGGTTGTGTTACCTGCTAACTATTTCGCCTTTCGCCGCGTGCGACCTGAAAGGGTCGGAAGAAAGTACTTGCATCAATATACGATGCAAGGCCCTGTGATACCCAGGTGTCCCTATCCAGACGTGCATGCGAGTAATCAATTGTTCGAAGCTCTGGAGACAACGCTCATCATCTGATAGCCCAATTTGGATGCATGACGGGGACTGATGAATAAGGTTAAACTTTGTGAAGCGTTGTTGTTACGGCCCGTGAAAGGCAAGCAGCGTAAGGGCTGAGACGCTGTAACCAAAAGGTGAGCGGGTAGGATCGACCTCCTTTGTGGCTGGAGGCGACGGTATCCAGTATTCCCGCCGGGTTATAGACGCTAACCTTATTCAAAACGGCGATTCCCACCGAGTATCGGTGGATGTTCGCCTATAGTGATTTCTTTCGATCAACAGGGTAAGCCCTATGAGCCCCGCCTTGGCGGTATCCGGCGAGCAATCAACGGGGATGGCTCAGAGGGTAAAGGATGCTGGAGGAAGCGAATGCCGCCTTGTAATGAGACGGATAGGGATTGAGCTTTAAAGCGACATCATCCTACGTGAAAGCGTGCTGACTTCCTATGCTGGTCTAACCGGATATGAAACCAAGTGCCGATGTACCACCGAGAATCGGTGGGATTCGGCTGTAGCGTTTTAACTTTTGGAGACGTTAGACAATGTTAATCATTGAACAGACCAAAGGACGTATGCTCACCCACTGGAGCCAGATTAACTGGACCGGCGTGGAGAGAAATGTAAAACGACTGCAAGGGCGGATTTTCCGGGCTGTAAGAGCAGGCAACCCTGCAAAGGCCAAAAGCCTTCAAAAGCTGCTTGCCCGCTCCTCTTCTGCTAAACTGCTGGCCATCCGTAAGGTGACCCAGCAGAACCGTGGTAGGAACACACCGGGAATCGATGGCAAACTCTGCAAAACGCCAGAGGCCCGGCTCTCACTATTCAAACAGGGGTTATCCTTCAAAAGATATCGCCCCAAGCGCGTGCGCCGCATCTTCATTGAGAAGAAAGGCGGTGGCATGCGGCCACTGGGCATTCCAACCATCAAAGACCGTGTGATGCAAACCATCGTGCGTCTGGCTTTGGAGCCTGAATGGGAGTCGCGTTTTGAAGCGAACTCCTACGGCTTCCGGCCGGGAAGATGTACGATGGATGCCATATGCGCCTTACATGCTGCACTCAGATGCAAAGGAAGTAGCCGGTGGATACTGGACGCCGACATTAGCAAGTGCTTCGATAATATCGAGCATGCTGCTTTGCTGAATAAGCTTCCCGTGTTCACGCGAACGATTGAGCGCTGGCTGAAAGCCGGTACAAAATCGTTCGGGCGTGGTACTCCGCAAGGAGGTCCAATCTCTCCAATGCTGATGAATGTGGCACTTGATGGAATGGAACGGCTCTTTGGATACGAGAATAGCCGAGGTAACAGAGTGAGTGCTTCGTCGAAAACGGGGCTCAACAAAGGCGTTACCCTCGTCCGTTATGCGGACGACTTTGTGGTCATTGCGCCGACAAAGGAGCGCCTTGAGTCCTACGTTTTGCCGAAAGTGCAGACTTTCCTCAAACAGTGCGGATTGACGCTGAGCCAGAAGAAAACGCGAATTGTTCACCTCAGTAAACGATTCGATTTTCTTGGCTTTACGTTCATGCGCCAAGGAGGAAAACTACTCACCAAGCCGAGCAAGAAGGCCGTAAACGCTCATATCAAACAGATCAAAGCGTATCTGCGCAGTCATGTGCAGGTACCAACACTCCGTGTTGTGAAAGAATTGACCCGCGTCATCCGAGGCTGGATCAATTACTACCGCCACGGGGCGTCCAAGAAGATCTTTAACCGGATCAGTCACCGGACGTTTGAACTGCTTTGGAAATGGGCGCGCAGACGCCATCGTAACAAACCGAGCACGTGGATCAGGAAGAAATACTTCCGCGTAGACTGGGCATTCCATAGTAAGGAAGCTGCCCTGCTGCGTCACAATCAGGTACCGGTAACTCGCTTTGTAAAGGTGACCGGCAAATGTAGCCCGTTAAACCCGGATGAAGCAGAGTACTGGAGAACACGCCGCAACAAACGGCGTGAATGCCTGACGTACAAGGAAGTGGATCGCACACTTCATCGCCGCCAAGAGTACAGCTGCGCGTTATGTGGTATTGCATTCGAAGAGAATGATAACATCAACCACATTCAATCGCGTAGCAGGGTTGGCAATGAAGTAGATAACCTGAAACTCGTGCACACATGGTGTCGCAAAGCCTACCATACACGCAGAACAGCAAAGGCTTGAGCGGAGTGCCGTGAGAATGGCTCGCTCCGTTCTTAGAGGGCTGGGTGGGAGTAATCCCACCTGGCTACTCGACACAACACAGGTGGCAAAGTCGGATCACTGTTCAATGTGAACCAGGGTGTACAGCAAACGATGCTCACAGATCGTGCCTACAGAACGCTCATGAAAGCAGCTGCCGTGGGTATAGCAGCTGCAATAAACAGGATGGTTCGCCGGGGCGTTCTGTCGAGGACGTAGAGCAAAATATCAAGCCCCTGACGAATGAGCACGCTCAGCAGTCCGACCTGGAAGAGCACTTGGTCACCGAGGATAAGTGCTGCCCACAAGCATATGCCTGTCACAATCTGCCGTGCCCCCCATCCACGTACGTTTGGTGCAGTGACGATCTCCTCCGAACTGACAAGCTTGAAGTCTTCGGTACGTACGAGCAAGGACCAGCCCTTATTGGCAAACAAAGCAGCTGCGCCGGTAAACAGAGTAGCAATTGCAAAAAGGCCAGTGATAGACTGTGCAAGGAGTGAAGGGACAAAAGGATCCATGACTATAGTGTTTGGAGTGGGACGACTACATTCCATATATTAAAACCAAGAGGTAATAACCACAATTCCCTGAGAGGGAATAATGATTAGTCAGTCTTTTGGCTCCGCACTCAAATCCATCCGGCAAGATCTCGGACTCTCGCAGGAAGCGCTAGCTAACATTGTAGGAACTACTCAGCGCCACTTGTCTTTTCTCGAGACGGGACGATCCACTCCAACACGGTCAATGATCGCCCGGATCGTCACTTCCGTGCGCCTGCCAAGCGCAAATCGGGCACTACTCTTCGAGGCAGCGGGCTTCCGAAGTCCATATCCACAACGTAAACTTGACGACGACGACGTCCAGGGCACACTTGACCTCATTACGAGCCAGTTACTTCGCCATTGGCCATTTCCGGGGTTCGTAGTCGACAACGATTGGAATTTTCTGAGAGCCAACACCCCTGGGCAACGCATGATTAACATGTTCGACGGTGTGAGCAACATGCACGCGCTATTTTTGTCGCAGAAATTTCAGCCTCTCGTCACTAACTGGGAAGCAGCAAGCGCCAGCTTCTATACGCGCATTCAGGAAGTAGCTCAACGGTCGAAGCCCGTACGAGACGCCCTGGACGCTGCAATTAGCGCCGGCCGGTTCGAGCACGTACCCGGATTTCTGGCTGGCACCGAGAACGTTCCGATATATGTACCCATCATCGTCCAGATACCAGACCAACCCCCGCTGCGGTTTACTTCGCTTCATGGTCGGCTGGTTTCAGTGCACGATGCTGTAGCCGAGAATTTCGAGGTGGAGCTAATGGTCCCGCTCGATGAGAACTCTGAGGTACCCATGCACGCATTGTTCGGAAATCAGAAGGAGCATTAGACCACGACTTTCCCTTGCTGGCGGACGGCTCATTCCAGAAGGTAAAACCGGATTGATTAGCCTGATTCAAATGAAATGTTACTACCACCTGAATACTGAAGAGAACTTAGACGGTTGGGGTTGAATGTGAAATATTAACTTCTAATGGCAAAGTATTAGCATTTCGCAAAACGCATTTGGTCGGAAATCCCGGTTCGTAAAAGAGGATGAAATACGTCATGGTGGCAAATAGACTTCTTTACTTTTCTTGATTCTTTTCTAGCCCTTCTCCGGTCGTTTTGTAACCCCTCAACGTCTCATTCAATGTGCAGCCCCCGATTTCAGCGTTGGCACACTCCTTGTTTGATTGATGTTTATCACCAATGTACCCAACGCATAAAAGCCCGTTGCGTCACCCCGCGCCGGACGCACTCTCCCTTCCCTGCTTGTTTGTCGATGTAGCTGTTTCTTTTAAACACCTACTTTACAACAACTATAATGAATAAACGCTCTACCCCACGAAGCAAGAATTACCTTTTCATCCTTGTCTTAATCTTCATAAGCCCTGCCTTTTTGCAAGGATGTGATGGCTTGATGAGTAGTAATGAACCGGATACCATCATCGATCTTTCTCCCACAGAAAAATTCCGTAATTCCCACTTACTTGATAAAGCGCTTACCTCTAAGGAGGCAAGTAAAAACGGAACACCACAATTGGGGCTCGTTTTCGCCGTTCACCCTAACAAGGTGCTCGACCGCTACAAGATTCTTGACCGCTTCAAAATACTGGATCGCTTTAAAATACTAGACCGGTTTGAATTCTCAAATGCCTTTCCTGGTTTTGCTATTTCCGTTGAGGACCTGGAAGGCTCTGGCGACTTTGACGAGCTGATCGAACAGCTTCAGAGCGATCCTGATATTGATTGGTTTGAGCCTGATTTTAGCGTAGATATCCCAGAATCTAACACAAGTTGGAATGGACAAGGACAGATCATACCTTGGAGCGTTGAGGCTATTGGCGGCACAGAAAGCTGGGCGATCTCAGGCAACGGCTCAGGCGCAGTTGGTGGTGTTGAAGTATATGTGCTAGACACCGGTGTAGCACTTGGCCGAAACGCCAATGACGATATCAATACGGACGCCCACATTGATTTCCGCTTCTTTGATAATGCTGATCCAAGAGACTATGATGGCCATGGTACACACATAGCCAGCATTATCGGTGGATTTGATAATGATTATGGGACGGTAGGCGTTGCCCCAGGTGTTGGTATACATAACTATAAAGTACTCAACGATGAGGGCGGTACCGATGTATCAGTAACCATCGCAGCAATGGAGCATATTCTCTCTAGAAAACTAGCCAACCCTTCAACGCCGATGGTGGTCAACATGAGCCTGGGTGAAGCCATTGGCACACCAGATTATACAGCACTTGATCTAACGGTTCAGGCTGCGATTGATGCAGGAGTCGTCGTAGTTGTAGCAGCCGGTAATGATGGTGCCGAGGTTAAAAACACAACACCGGCGCACGTTGAGGAGGCAATCACTGTTGGATCCCACAATATCAATGGTGTACACAGCACATTCTCAAATTACGGCCCACTGGTAGACATCCTCGCACCGGGTGAAGACGTGCTTGCGATAGCACCTCCTACATCCGATAGGGCTGATGAAGCTGTTACAATGACTGGGACTTCTATGTCAGCGGCGCACGTCACCGGAGCTGCAGCACTTTATCTTTCTAAGCACCCAACAGCTACGCCGCAAGAAGTGCGTGATGCACTGGTTGCAAGCGCAAAATCTGGTATCACGGAAGCGCCATCTGCAACGACAAACAAAAGCGTCTGGGTAGGATCGACCAACACATCAGGCGTGTATCAAATTCAGTCGAAACGCAGCGGCAAATGCATAGATGTTGAAGGGAGCTCAACAAGTAATGGCGGAGACATTCATCAGTGGAGTTGCCATAGCGGTGCCAATCAGAAGTGGCGCCTGGTATCTGAAGGTGACTTTTACGTGATTGAGGCCCTCCATAGCGGGAAACGCCTTGATGTAAGCGGAAACTCAAATAATAACGGTGCCATCGTACATCAGTGGAGTGGTCACAGTGGCAATAACCAGCGCTGGAAGCTGATCGATCAGGGCAATGGATACGTTCAGATCCAGGCCAAACATAGTGGTAAATGTCTCGACCTGAAAAACGGATCACAATCCAATGGAGGTGACATTCACCAGCGGGACTGCTATAGCGGAGACAATCAACTATGGGAGCTTATTCCGACTCAGTAACTTAACAAGGGTTGGCATGTAGACCAATCAAACGCCCTGGCAAGCTGTAGGTGTCTTGCTGGGGCGTTATTCGTTCCCACAACAATCATAACAAACAAAAAAAGGCGCAAATGCATTGAGTGAGCATAGCTTCTTTTGCTGCGCCCCTGCTCCGAAACACCTTGCTTCGTATTCAATCACTCATGAAGTACGAAAAGGCTTGGTCTTTGCTTCATACTTGTTGGCCCCTCTCCGTTTTTATAATACAACGCCAACCTTACCACCATGAAAACGCATTCTATTAAATCTATTGGGGGGCTCTTCATTACCCTGCTGTTATTATACATCGCTACCGGATGTGACTCAAACGATGAGGTTGAAGGACGCGTTCAGGTTTTGCTCACTGATGCACCCCTGGATGATGTGCTCGAAGCCAATATCTCAATACTCCGTGTGGAACTGATCGACTCTACGGGTCGAGAAACGATCGCTCTGGATAAACCCCTATCCTTTGACTTGCTAACCCTTCGTGACGGCGTAACCGCTGAACTCGCCGATTTGCCCGTACTGGCAAGTACGTATTCTCAACTCCGATTGGTTGTGAGCGACTCGGCCTACGTACTACTGGACGATTCTACGATGCAAGAACTCAAGATTCCTTCGGGTGAAACCTCCGGGATCAAACTGATGGACATCCCTCCTATTAACATCAATGATGGCGACGACCTGGTAGTTATCACCATAGACTTTGATGCAGAAGCCTCGTTTGTTAAGGCGGGTAATTCAGGCAAGTACATCTTCAAACCCGTGTTAAAGCCACTTTCGATTGAGATAAACGGAGAGATGTCGATGGTGCCGGATGACAGTACTGGAACTGGTGGGTAAGTTTGATGCCTACTATGACAACAAAATACGAATGACCTGAGCAAGCTATATTCTTGGCTGCCAAGGGCTTGTTCTTGATTGCGCCTTTCGCCACTCGGTCGGAAGTCCATTTCCGAAAACTACCCTTTGTTTGGAAAAAGAGACCCACCCAAGAACTTAGGCGGGCCTCTTTCTATCGGATAAAAAACTACAAAGGTTGATGGATCGCTACCTGTGGGTCGAAGCATTGGATGCCAAAGCCTATCTCACTGAGATCATATGCATTGGCACCTTCTTCACAACTTCCCGTCAGAGTAGTTAGTTGTTCTTTTCGGATTTCCGGGTCGCTTGAGGTCAAACCATGATACTTTACAATGAGATGAATTTCAGCGCCCATTGGATTCTGAAGCCCTGATCCTGGCCATCCTATCTGATCATCTCCATCGGGGAGCTCCCCGACTCTTATCGTTGCACTGAAGTTGCCTTTTCCATTCTGACCTACCGTATTTCCTGTTGCCCAGAATACGGTGGCATCAACCTCCTCAGTTCTCCCAAAAACATCTACGTCTGTACACGGGCTTGTTAGGCAATTCTCCGGTTCATTAATCGTTACAATCCAATTGGTGTACGCACCTTCAGGTAGCCCCGTGGTTTTGATCGAATAACGGATTTTATCTGCCATTCTCTTCAGGGTTGATTTGCTACCATTAACGGCAGGAAACACGGTTCCTGGTACCAATACCCCACCTCCAAAGTCACCAGCAGGTTGAAATACATCCAGCTCTGCCGTTTGGCTAGTGACTGCGCTTGAGGCACTGCCTGGGGCCTGTGGGCCTTCTGCTTCGGTAATTAAACTGCTTTCGCAGCCAG
>JBGCEN010000082.1:0-7294 GCA_045106435.1 Rhodothermales bacterium | reverse complement strand
CACGAATGTTCGTGGATTAAATAAGGGGCGATTTTACTTTCAAATATGCCTTACGTTTCATTTAAATTGACGCATCTCTGTGTCTTTTTATCTGAATGGTTGGAGTATGCATCTGACTGGTTCATATTATGATATGCATACGTTCATCTATAACACCTTTTACCCTGGCCCATGCAAATCAAATCCTGTTCCATAACATTTTTCCTGTTCGCTATTTCGTGCATGCTCATTACTGCCTGCGACAAGCCATCGGAAATACCTCAGCCAAACAACGAAGATGTTAGCCTGGCTCAAGAATTCAGACAAGCCGAAAAAACTTTGCTCGACACATGGTACCCACGCGTTGTCGACCGGGAAGATGGTGGGTACTTGACAGACTTCAATGCAGACTGGGTACTGGATGGACCTCAACGGAAAATGATTGTCACACAGGCGAGGCATGTATGGACTGCTTCACAAGCTGCGATTCGATATCCCGAAAACCCCGTCTTCCTGGAGGTTGCTGAACATGGATATATGTTTTTAAGGGATGTCATGTGGGACCATGCAAAAGGAGGATTTTACACCATGGTTTCGAAAGAAGGCGAACCTCTGCTGGAAGGGTACAATGCAATGAAAACCGCATATGGGAACGCCTTTGGCATTTACGCACTGGCCGCTTTTGCAAAAGTATCTCAAGACCCTGAAGCACTCGCATTTGCGCAAAAAGCTTTCTTATGGCTGGATGACCATAGTCACGACACTGAATATCCGGGATACTTTCAGTTTTTGGATCAATCTGGATCTCCGCTTAAAGCAGGATTTGGCAACACCCCGCCAAAAGACCAAAACAGTTCTATTCACCTGCTAGAAGCATTTACTGCCCTGTATGAGGTCTGGCCGGATGAAATAGTGAAGCAACGGCTTAATGAAATGCTACGTCTGGTAAGAGACACCATGGTTTTGGATAACAAATATCTCCAGTTGTTCTTTCAACGAGACCTGCAACCGCTTTCTTTTCGGGATTCATCAGCAGCAGTACGCGAAGCAAACTACAACCTGGACCATGTATCAGTTGGCCACGATGTTGAAACAGCGTTTCTGATGCTGGAAGCTGCACACGCGTTGAACTTGCCGGCAGAAGAAACTGCCCTCGCCGGCAAATCGATGGTGGACCATGCACTACAGGTAGGCTGGGATGCCGAAGCCGGCGGATTTTATGATTACGTCTATTACTTGCCGGGAGACACGGTAGCTACGGTAATCGTCGACACAAAAAACTGGTGGGCTCAGGCAGAGGGCCTGAATGCCCTGCTCTTAATGCACACGCTTTACCCCAATGACGTCAATAATTATTTCGACAAGTTTAGTCTGCAATGGATGTTTACCAAAACCTATCTAATAGATCACGAACGCGGCGGTTGGTATAGCGGAAGCCTCGATAAACAACCAGACAAAGCACAAGCAGCCAAGTCGCAAATCTGGAAAGGCAGTTATCACACAGTGCGGTCTCTTATGCATTGTACGGATATGTTGGGGAAATTGGGAAGCTAAAAGCTAAAAGTGAAAAGTGAAAAGCTGAAAGTGAAAAGCTGAAAGTGAAAAGCTGAAAGTGAAAAGCTGAAAGTGAAAAGCTGAAAGTGAAAAGCTATTGAACAGGTTTACTGTTGGTACGACATTACGTCATCCTGAACGAAGTGAGGGATCCATAGAATTTATTGGGCCATCTCAACTTTTTTAAGCCTTGCAGGGCTCCCTTGTTAAAAGCTCAGGGTGACAAAAAGAATGTGCTGCGTCTATTTCTCAAAAACACTCAACCCCAACTGACATCAAATAGAAACGCTCGTGAAGATGGCCTTAACATATTCCAAATTCACCACTCAGCTTTATAGCCGGAAGTTTTTGAGTTTGTAGGTGAAGTTTAATAGTACGTATCGTTCGAGAACGTTGGACGTATTGTCTTCTACATAAAACTCGTTGATAGAGCGAGAGACGCTGTTGTTTTGATTGAGGATATCAGCCACAATGAGCTTAACTTCTCCTCCATTCCCCTTCAGGAATTTGTATCCGATGCCGGCATTCCACACCAGATTGTTTTGATCAAATGCTTCCCCCAGTCCTGTGTATTGAATCAGGTTCAGGTTTGTATCAAACACCCATGACTTCCCGAGCAGCAGGTTTACTTTTGCTGAGGCTTTGTGAAACAGATAGTTGGCATCTAGCTCAGGATACACGGTATTGGTTACGGCACTGAAATTCAATGCGTAGGAAAGGGTAAAATCAACCCGCTCACTGATATTGCTACCTATCACCGCCCCACCATTGAGCCCATGCACGTCGGATATGTTCTCAACGCCGTTGATGCTTCCTGGTGATCGACTGAATGTGTAGCCGGCGTTTATATTCACATTGCTTTTCAAAGGCCCTGCTGGCAATCCAACAGTAAAGAAAGACCGTGCATTCCAATATCCGTCTACATTGATTGGGCGCGAAAACTGAGATCCTTGCGAAAGCATCACGCCGGGCACAATCATGGTATCTGCAATCGCGATGGTGGACGCTGTGCCAATGTTGTCATTTGTCTGCGTCAGGCTCGCAAAACCCATAAACACCCGCCCCGTAGTCGCATTCGTAGTGTTAAATCGCGCCACAAACGAATGGCTATAACTTTGCTTCAAATCAGGATTCCCACTTGTGAGCTGCAGTGGATTTGTATTATCTACGACATTTTGTAATTGCGAAATAGAGGGCGTATTGGTTGATGTTCGGTAAAAGATGCGCAAGTTTTTAGACCGAGAGGGACGGTACATAAACATTGCCCGAGGCAGGATGCTCTGAAAATTGCGCTCCACCCCAAACATTACTGGAAAAGTCTGATCGCCGCTCAAGTTTTCATCCTGCACATCAACCCCAAAAGACAACATGCCTGACGTTCGACGCATCATGTAATTCACGCCGGCCCGTTGCCGCACGGTCTGGCTCTCGAACACATTCGACAAAACCGGGTCCAGGATTGTGTACAACCCCGTCTGCTCGTCGAGTATATTCGCCGTTCGATCTGCATCACTATTTGAAACAGAGGGGCTATAGTTAAACATCAGCTGCCCTTGCCCGATGGGCTCCGTGTAAGCGATACTTGAGGAGAGCGTTACGCCCCGCTGTTCATTTTCTGTAAATTGGTCCACTACAAGTAAAGAATCAACAGTATCAAAAAACTCGTTGGAGGAGAACAATGAAGCATCCCCACTGCGATCATTCAAGCCCACGCCAACATTCGCGGAGATGGTACGGCCCTGTTTCTTAAACTGATGTCGGTATAACAAATTACTGGAAGAGGTATAGCCGGCGTTGTTTGATGTGTAATCATTGACATTCCCGCTGAGCACTGTGCCACCAAGCAGGGTATTTATGCCGGCCAGATTACTCAATGCATCGTTTTTCTGAAAGCTCAATCGGGGGGTGAAAATGATCGAGTTTGCTTCATCGATGGTATACCGAAAACGACCACTAAAGCGATGATTAAAATTCTCGCTTTGGGCATTGTTCGTTTCGTTATATAATTGCGTTTCGAGATCTGTTAGGAAATAGGTTCGATCCAGAAACACATCGCTCGAATTGTCTGAGGTATTAAAGAAGTAACTTCCTGTCACGTCCAGGTTCTCGCCCCATGAGTCAGAATAATTAACGCCAATCGCGCTGGTCTGATTGATCCCCCCTTGATTGCCTACAAGAAAATTGCCCGGATCAGAGCGCAATGCCCCACCCTGTCTTCCACCGGCAAGGCCACCGCCGCCTCCACCACGTGGCCGTCCACCGCCCCCGCCGGCGCCTCCCCTGCGAAACCCACCGCCAAATCCACCACCACCTCGCTGCCTCGTATTACCCACAACACCCAGCAAATCTTCTGTCGTAAAATTCTGCTGATTCACATTGTTACTGAGCCCGATAATTGAAATACGCCGATCTCCATCGAAGATATTCAGGTTGCCACCAGAGATGTACCGGGTTTCTGATCCATAGCCACCGTACAACTTCCCAAACTGTCCGTTGCTCATACCCGATCGCGTAACGATGTTGATGGTCTTTTCCGAGTTGCCATCATCAAATCCTGTGAACTGTGCCTGATCACTCATGCGATCAAATACCTGTATCTTTTCGATGATCTCTGCCGGCATGTTTTGTAAGGCGGCATTGGGGTCATTCCCAAAAAACTCTCGCCCATCTACCAACACCCGCCCCACATTTTCGCCCTGCGCCTGTACCTCCCCATCTTCCACCAGAATCCCCGGCATTTTTGCTATAAGATCTGCAGCATTCGCGTCCGGGTTTACCTTGAATGCATCTGCGTTGTATTCGGTTGTATCTCCACGTAATACAACCCGTTGCTGCATGTCTTCAACAACGATTTGATCCAAATCCACAACAGCCGGCTCGAGTAAAACGGTACCGATAAAAGTGTACTGATCCTTCACGTCAAGGGGTTGGTACAGCGTCTCAAACCCTATAAAGGAAAATGCCGCTGCATACGCTCCGTTTTCAGGTACGACAATACGGAAGAGTCCTTTTTCGTTTGTCACGCCGCCAAACTGCAACGTTGTATCAGCTCTGTTTATAAGGAAAACATTGACACCAGGCATCGCCTTCTGTACTTCTTTCTCATAGACAAAGCCGGAGATTGAATAGGCATCCGGCTCGGCTGCATCTTGAGCCATTGATGGTGTTGCAAATGACGTAAGCAGACACAGGCTAGCCGCAAAGAAAGGCCAGTTAAATACAGGGTTATTCATTTACTCGCAAAGATTAAATCATGGATACGGTTCCCTAGACGAACAGTAAGCTTGTTGCATTTCATGCTGAACTGACGTAACGCTTTAGTTTACAAATGCTTTACAAAGTGATCTAACTGTTTGGAGAGAAGCGTCCAATAGAGAATAGCATCCAGTACTTTGAAAAATGTATCAGGTTGTCTTTTTTGACACGAAGAAAGGAAGCAGAGAAGCAACATACCATACTCTTCATGCCCTACTGTCCCTCCCATCTCATCAGATCATGAAAGGAAAGACGTTATATCAAGTGAAGTCTTTAGCGATTTGCGATAGGCCGCAGACTCCTTGAGTAAACGCGCAAGTTTTTTGCCATCGCCGGCGCTTTCCTGCTTAACTGATTCCGGCGAGACTGGGTCCATACTGACTGAATCAAGCTTGGCACTTTGCATAATTTGCACCTCACCGTTTTTATCAATCTGTATAACCAGCCCCATGCCCGACAAGCACTTAAGCCCTTCGGCTACAGCAACTTCAGTCTGTGCACATGCGGCTGCAAGCGCAGACAAAGAGGTCTGCCCACTATAATGAGCCAACGTGTACTTAGACAACCCGATGAGTCGCTTCAGAAAAGCATCAGAGGTATCCATATCTGGCACGTTTCCAAATAGGAAAATCCATTGGGGTTGCACGTTATTGATTACACGCTCAAAAACTGCCCGATCGGGTGGCAAGGTCCATATAACAAGTGAATCTGCTTCCACCAATTCTGTTCGGCTTTTCATGCCGGCAAATGTCGGACCCACCTCTCCCCATATCTGCAGGTTGGGGTATTCAGTTTGCAGTTGCGACACGTTTTTTTCAGGATGATTTGACGCGCGAAAATCTCTAATCTGATAAGGTAATCCCTTTTCCTCCTTCCGCAACCGATCTGCCCGCTGCAAGTCAAGCAAAGTAATTTGCAGTGAGCATTCTCCCCGGAAGTAACTGGGGCGCATACGGAAAACGATATCCAGTTCTCCTTCGGGTATAGATACGCCGGCACCGCTCCACCAAATAATTTCAATCGGTTCACAAACACCATCGCTTACAAAAAGCTTTCGGTGCGCAAGATCTTGCCCAAATGGCTTGTCCTCAACTACAGTTACATTCCTGCACAAGTAATTTACAGGTGGATTACCGGCACCAAATGGCCCAAGTTGCTCCACCTCGTCCATTAACTCATGATTCACCTCAACCAGTTGTATATCAAGGGAGATATCCAACGTAGCCTCAGGAATCCGCCCTGTTCGCTGGGCAATGATGGCCTTGGAAACGCCTCGGCGGAATCGTTCAATGTCGCTCGCTTGCAAGGCCATGCCGGCTGCCATCGGATGACCACCAAAACCATGTAGGTACGCTGCTTGCGACGCAATGGCCTCGGTTACATGATACCCTTCTATTGATCGCGCAGAACCACGCGCCAACTCCCCTTCGGGGGCAGACAGCATGATGGTTGGTTTTCCGTACTCTTCTACAAGCCGGCTCGCAACGATGCCAATGACCCCTTGATGCCAGGCAGGATTAGCAAGGACCAGCGCTGCATATTGAAGCAATGAAGGGTCTCTTTCTATTTGTGCTTTTGCGGAGTCATAAACAATAGCGGTTTTATAGCGCCGGTCGCGGTTCATGTCTTCCAGATCATTCGCAATGCCATCGGCCAACGCACGGTCTGTTGTTGTTAACAAAGGCACAGAGATATTGGCATCTCCCAGCCGGCCCACGGCATTGAGACGGGGACCAATCTGAAATCCTATATCCTCATCGATAAGCTGGTTGGCGTTTACATTGCCCAGCTTCATGATGGATAACAAGCCGGCGCGCTCTGTATGCCTTAGAACGTCCAATCCTCTTTGCAGCAGGTAGCGGGTATCTTTTGTTTGCTGTGCGATGTCGGCCACTATACCTAGCGCTACCAAATCCAGAAATGCCGGCAGTTCTGTTTGTCGCCCGACGCGATTAAAAAGCTCTTCGATAAGCTTGTAAGCAACACCAACGCCCGGCAAGGCATAGAGCGGATGATCAGCGTCATGAAATTTAGGATTGATCGAAGCATAGGCATTGGGCAATTCCTCTGGCAGATCGTGATGATCTGTAATCACAACGTCGATACCGTTTGCATTTGCAAGGTCTACCGCATCCTTTGCGGCAATCCCGGTATCGCAACTTAGCAGCACACCAATGCCCTTGCTAAAGTATCGCTTTAGAAATTCCGGCTTAATGCCGTGCGACTCTTCTGCTCTTACCGGAATGTGATAATCAACACGTGCACCCAGCTTTTCGAGCGCAGAAACGAGTAATGCAGTGGAAGTCTGCCCATCAACATCAAAATCGCCCCACACAAAAACCAGCTCCTGTGTGCGAATGGCCGTTTCGATACGGTCTGCCCCGAGGGTTAAATCGTGCAGCATCGCCGGCGGTGCCGGCTCATAGAGATCGGGATTCAGAAATCGACGCGCTATCTCTGGATCAGTGATGCCACGCATCACCAACAGGCGCGCCAGCACATGCCT
>JBGCEN010000081.1:0-7850 GCA_045106435.1 Rhodothermales bacterium | reverse complement strand
AATCTTATCGATGTATACATTGGATATCTCCGGCGAAAACTCGAAGAAGTAAACTGCTTGTCAACAATTGAAACAGCACGTGGAATCGGGTACCGTTACAGATCAGCAGAGAACGCGGTGGATACTCAAAAGGCTGGATACTCCAAATGAACCCCAATAATCCTGCGCATTTAACAGCGCGTTTAACAGCGCATCAAGCAGCACGAACTTCGTTTCGGAATCGTCTGATGTTGACGCTGGGGCCTGTACTTTCATTATCTCTTGTGTTGATGGGAATATTTGCATGGCTTTTTGCCTATAGCTGGCTAACCTATAGTGCTCAAGCAATTTTGGATGTAGAAATTCGGGAAATAGCCAATCAAATTGTGAGTGAAAATGGAGAACGGGAAGTAGATAATTATTACTGGGGAGAACCGCATCATCGGTATGATACTGAGCATATCGATCCGTATTTCTTACAGGTGTTTGATGAAAATGGTCGTTTAATTCGCGCCTCGGATAACATCAGGTTTTTTGCGTCCCATACATATCCTTCTCGTTTGCTTCCATTTCAAGCTGCTTCAGCTCCGCTCATTCAACGCCTGAGGATGTTTCGTGTCAGAGAGCGGAATTTGTATTACCGAACAAGACCTTTTTCAGACCCAAACAACCGTTTGCTCGGATATATTCAGGTCGCGAGATATGACCCGGGGATTGCAGCAACGATGCGTCGCACCACCTATTTTATTCTCGGAAGTTTGGGGCCCGTGCTCCTGGGTTTGTTGGCTATTGTTTGGTGGAGTGCGCGTAGTGTTGTTACCCCGCTAGAATTGATAACAAATGAAGCCCGTACACTGTCCTCATCACGGCTTGATAAGAGAATTACCATACCTGATGTTTCTGACAATGAAACAGCGCTGCTTGCAACAGCACTCAATGATTTACTTGTCAGGCTGGAGCAGTCTTTTGAAGAAATGCAGCGATTCACTGCTGATGCTGCGCACGAACTTCAGACGCCGCTTACTGTGTTAAAAGGACATATCAATGTCGCATTAAGGCGTGATCGATCAACAGCATCCTATAAGGAAACGCTTCGCGTCTTACTCACGCAAACAGAGGACCTGATTCGGTTGGTTCATAACCTCTTGCAGCTTGCCCGACTGGAACGCGGTGACAGACTTTTAATCCCTCAACCAGTGGATTTGGTCTCCGTGGTACGTGAGGCAGCGACGCATTTCAAAAAGCATGCAACAGAAAAGGGGCTCGGTTTTGAAGTTGATCTGCCTGATAATGCCTGGATTAAAGGGCAGGATAGTTTTACGCACGAGATCGTCGCAAACCTGTTAGAGAACGCCATTAAATATACCGATACGGGAAGTATTTATGCCTCTGTACAGGTCAATGGGGAGACGGTGAAACTCAATATTAAAGACACAGGTGCTGGAATGACCAAAGAAGTACTCAAACATGCAACAGACCGTTTCTATCGCGCGCCAACATCCAGTGCAAAAGAGATCCCGGGTAGTGGACTAGGACTCGCGCTTGTCAAGCAGATTCTTGACAGAGAGGGGGCACAATTGCATATTGATTCATCAGTAAATGAAGGTACTGAAGTAGTAATTACGTTTAAGCCAGATAGGAGCCGGTTGGCGTAGGGGGGCTGCTTTGCTAGAAAGGCCGCATATGCGTATTGATTAGAAAAGGGGGGCTGAAGAGGCTCATATTGCTTTATATCTTGACCTATCCTGCGAATTAATTCATAACAGTGTCCTATATATCTGGAGCCAAACTCGATTCGGTGCTCAGAACCCGTTGGCTCATATCTATGACTGATTAACAGAGCTAATTTTGAGCTATAAACGCTTTTTATTTATTCAACAGATGGCTAGGATTATATAGGCGCGCAAAACTATTCTGGTTATTAAGCTCCCATCTCTACATACTTTCTAAGTGGACTCATATCATGAAAGCACCGAATACCAGTCAATGGTTGAGAATCAGTTCGTTTATACTTTTTTCTACAAGCCTTTTCTTTTTAATCGGATGCTCTGATAATTTAGGGGGGATTTCTGAAAGCGAATTTGATACGCAATCATCAACTAGCCAGCAATTGAATGCTTATGTTGATGAGAACGACGATGGCATTGTCGGTGAAGCAAGCACCACATTTCTTGGGAAAAAATTACTGAGCGCTTCCAAGCATTCTGGAAATGGAAACGCCGGCGATATGCAGATAGATGACGCTACGAAAATAAATTTTGAAACACCCGCTCTTGGCAGTGACGCCCGGTTGACTCTAGATCCTTACATAGACGAAGCATCCGGCATTGAATTTACCGCAGTAACAGATTTTGGGGGAGTCGATGGCGTTGTAGGGCTTGTTAAGAACCTTTCTACAAGTGCTTGCGTCGATCCGCCGGATGGAAATCAAAAACTTGGCACTGCGCCAGGTGCACGTCCAGGATTTATTGGCTTATCCGCTTTTCCCATTAAGGCTACATTTCCTCAGGTCATACATCCTCCAGTTCGAGTCACGGTGTCATTTCAGTCTATAGCTGGTTCAACGGTTAGGGTGACAATGTTTGATGATGCTGGAAATGAAGTGGCACGTACTGAGAAGGAAATTGCTCCGTCAGGTGGGACTTGTGGATTCCCCGGTGACCCTACAGGAAGAGAAATGCTTGCTGTTTCATCTAATCGTTCTGTTGCATACGTGATCATGGAAAATGCCTCCAATAGTGATTCAGGTGGTTTTGTCACCGTTATAGATGATTTTACGATCAACAGGAATCCAAGAAGAGAGGATGATGGTCTGGATGATGGTCTGGTTGCGTATTATCCATTTAATGGGAATGCCCAGGATGCGAGTGCGACTGGGAATGACGGTACCGTATTTGGTGCCTCTCTTGCGGCAGACAAGTTTGGAAATGATAATAGCGCCTATTCCTTTGATGGAATTAACGACTATATCTTGGTTTCTGATGATAACACTCTTGACATCTCTGAATCTATAACGATTGCCGCATGGATAAAACCTGTAGACACAGACAGCGACTATATTGTTGGAAAGCGTTCTTTGGAAGTGGGAGGCAATGTCTATTCACTTGACATCTTTCCCGGGACAATGAGATCTGTTTTACAAACAGGAATAGGTGCAGGTACAGCAAGTGTTAGTGGTAGCTCAGAGATTGTTGGAAATGAATGGCAACATATTGCTGTAACATGGGATGGAGAGACCATTAAGGGATATTATAATGGACTCCTTGAAGATACCAGAGATTATTCTGGTTTGATTAAATTGAGCGCCGGAGATGTTGAAATTGGTCGCTACTCAGGAGGTGTTCCTGCTCCTTATTTCAATGGTTTAATAGATGAAGTTCGGATTTATAATACCGCTTTAAGCCAAAATGAAATTCTTGATATAATGAATCAGGGCGAGATATTGTGATTGCTCTCCGCTTTGCATCTGCAAAGTCGTGCTTGTCAGTTTTTGTTGGGAAGCACGGCTTCTAAGAACCTGTCTACGATCTATGGCCGAGATTGCATTTGCAGCAATTCTTGTTCAAATCAAGGCGCTTTTGTGTTCGATGCAGCGCATCGGGCGCAAAAAGGAACGCAGATATGGGCAAAAAGGGCGCACAATGCACCTCGGAAATAGATCGTAGACAGGTTCTAAGCCTTAATTGGCTCACCAAACTTAGTGTCTATTTTAATACCTAAATCTTTCAGCATTGCTGTTGGTAGCGTACCGCCAATCATAATAAACACAAACTCATTTTGAATGGTGTGTGCGCCGGCCACGTCTTTGTAAGACACCTGGGTGTCTGAAATCGACGTCAAGTTTGAGGCTGCAAGAAATTCAACTTTACCCAGTGTTATCGCTTCTTTTATCCGCTCCTGATTTCCCGGTTTAATACGCGAGAAAGTGTCTTTTCGATAACTTAGCCTGACTGTATTGCCCGGTTGTTCAGCAAGGGCAACTGCAGCTTCAATGGCAGAGTCTCCACCGCCTACAACAACGATTTTGTTATGCTGGTAATGATCAGGATCCAGCAGAGAGTATGCTACATTGTTGCCATCTTCTCCGGGAATACCAATCTTTCGTGGGGTCCCGCGCCGGCCTATGGCAAGGATCAGGTTGTTCGTTTTGTATTTGTGTTTATCCGTTGTCACTATGATGTGGCCTTGGGGTACACGTTGCGCGTCTTTCATCATCTCGCCAGTTCTGATAAACTTTCGGAGCGCTGTTTTCTCAATAATATCTTTCCATAAGGCAATCAGATCTTCTTTGATGATGCTCTTGAAGTTTAACTTGCCATAGCCAGGCACATCGAGGGGGAAGGTCATGACAAGTTTCTTCCGTGGATAGTACCGAACAGTACCTCCGACATCCTCCTTTTCGATCGTGATAAATTGCAGGTTATGATGTTTGCAATTAAGAGAAGCGGCGAGGCCGGCCGGGCCGCAGCCAATAACAATTACATCAAAGACATCCTTCGCGGATTGCTCTTTTTTCTTTACGATGCCTTCGATACACTGTCTGGATTGTTCAAAAGCTGTACGAATGAGTCCCATGCCACCCAACTCACCAATCACATAGATCCCGGGTACGTTTGTTTCAAAGTTTTCCTGGATGCGCGGTATATCTACACCTCTTTCTGCAGTCCCTAGAACCAGCTTGATGGCATCTACGGGGCAAGCCCTTTCACAAAGCCCATGTCCAACACAATGGGTTGGATTTATTGTTAGGGCAGCTCCGCTAATTAGGCCGAGAACGTCTTGCTCGGGGCAGGCAGTTATGCAGTTTCCTGTACAAATACACGCATTAGGATCAATGACAGGATGGAGCGTGTCGGGCTCCTTTATGTTTTGATCCAGGGTTTTCTGATAGACTTCAGCGGCTCTTTTCTCGCGTTTACGGTGGCTCAGGAAATACGGTAGTACAAAAATGCCAAGCAAAGCGATTGCCAGCAACCAAATTATATAGGTATCAATGGCCATTAGAAGCGATATTGTAAACTAGTATTAAACGTGATACTACGCAGGTATTGGCTCTGCTGCAAACTTGTTCGCATATTCCAATACAGTTTTTTGCTAAACGGCAACGTTGTAGAAATTGAATACCGACTGAGGTCTATTGGATCTATTTGATTGCTGTTGGTTGATCGATAGAATCCATAATCAACACGAATCAATGCGGTGCCGATGGGTTTACTTGCGCCACCATTGAGGTATAACGCGGTGCCAAAATCTGACTTCCACTGATTGACAGATCCAAAAAAGCTCACCTGGGCTGGCGTTAACAAGGGCGTTGTAAAGTATGCCGTGTACGTTCTGCTTTCATATTCCCGGCGGGTATATCGGGTGGTATAACTGACGCCAATCCTGGCCTCAAAGATTTGAAAATTCAGTCCTCCTTGAATTTGATCTCTTCGTACAGATATGGGTGATGCCGTACTGTACATTCGATAAGGTTGGCGCAGGGTATACCTGCTCCGGATTGTCAACCATTCGTTAATTTTTACACGCGTGTTTGCCCGAAAAAGAGACGCCACCCAGTTTGAAGTCATGGGGTCCTTGTCTAATTGCAAGTCCTGATTTATTGATACAGGCCCCCAGTTAACTGTTTGCTCAAGCCCGAAAAATTTATGGTCGAGATAGAGCGAATTCGGCTGGACTTCGTGGTAGGATCCTGAAACCCGGTAGTGCGGTTGGTTTGCTTTTCGTGGTGTTTCGAATTGCGCAAATCCGGAGAAACGAGGAAATGCTGTTGTAAAACCCTCATTGCTCCTGTCGGGCATAAATCCTATCGACGCACCCGCTCCTGTTTTCCTGGAACCATACAGGAATGAAACACCGTCCCAATAACCTCCCGCCGGCGTCAGTCGATTATAAAACCTTCCTAACTGTAATTGTCCAATAGGCATGTCTTTTTCCAGGCTTAGCTGGTACGTCCTGAATGTGTTTTGACGCGTAAGAGACGACTGAGCACTATACCGGTAATCGGTACGAATATTTAGACGCAATCTCACGCCGGCTGGCAAATTACTAATGGTTGTATTGAGATTTGCAGCAGGCGTCACAAAGGTGCGATGTGTAGATGTAAGCCCCGCTACCTGGGGCTTGGTTTCAGAATCCAGCATGGAGAAGTTCAACAGAATACGCCCCCGGATTTTAATCTGGTTACGCCGTTTAGCTGGGCTTGGGCGAGCCGGCTTTTTCGATATGACGGGAGGTTCTTCACTTGCAACAGGCTCGGTGTATACAACCTCTGCAGGCAGATCTGCTGCTGACTTCTTAAGTACAACTGTCAGCCTATTCGCGCGCGTTATAGCAAAGCTTTGGCCTATGAATTCAACAACTGCTTGTGTACTCGATACATTTAAAACATGCAGTTGGCCTGCAATTTCTCCATTTTTCTGGACGACGAGTGTGTCACCTTGTGCTACATCATCTCTAGATCCAATGTTTAGATAGACATTGGCTCCTGCAATGTGTGTGACTGTCGCGTTCAGTGTTGTTTCTTGCGCATGGACGACGTGTGGCATGCACAGAAAAAAGCCCAATCCGCATATAAATAATAAGTTTTTCAACATATAATCAGCGGAGTTTAATCGTCCCCATCGGGATGACAACTGAGGCAAAGGATCGGGTCAAAAGCGTATCCATTTACCTCGCTGTGATCTCTATCCATTTGAGATTGGGTATGTTCGTGGCATGCACCATCACAGGTGAAGACGGAGAAAGTAGCAGGTTGGATATGGCAATTTTGACAATTAGTCCCCCATTCTCCCCGATGATTTCCCGAATATATAGGGAAATACTGGGCATCGTGATTGAAGTCAGCATCATCCCAGTCATTGGTGTTGTGACAATCAATACACGTCGTTGGGAAACCCGAGCCGGCGTGTTCATCGTCATAATCACTCTGATGACAGGCAATACATTCCTGGTCATTGGTTGGAGGAGGGGTAAAGATTAGAGAGTAATCTGGAATATTATGGCATGAAGCACACTGAATTGCATCGTGTGCACCCAATAATTCAAATCCGCCCGAAGAGTTGACATGATCAAAATCTGTATCATCCCAATTGTCTACTGTATGACAATCGAGGCAGGTAACTGGAAAGTCGGAGCCGGCGTGTTCATCGTCGTAATCACTCTGGTGACAGGCGATACATTCCTGGTCACTGGCCGGCGGCGGCTCGAAGAGTAATGAGTAATCGGGGATGTTATGGCATGAGGCACATTGGATTGCATCATGCGCCCCGAGCAGATCAAATCCACCGGATGAATTGATGTGGTTAAATTCTGCATCGTCCCAATTATTGGTGTTGTGGCAATCGATACAAGTGACGGGAAATCCTGATCCAGCATGTTCATCGTCGTAATCACTTTGATGACAGGCGATACACGCCTGATCGCTGGCCGGCGGTGGTTCGAAGATCAACGAATAATCAGGCAGATTATGGCATGAAGCACACTGAATGGCGTCATGTGCACCCAATAGATCAAATCCACCTGAAGCATTTATGTGGTTGAACTCAGCATTATCCCAGTTGTCTGTAGTATGACAATCGAGGCAAGTAACAGGGAATCCAGAGCCGGCGTGCTCGTCGTCATAATCGCTCTGGTGACAGGCTATACACTCCTGATCACTAGCTGGAGGAGGCTCAAAGAGTAACGCCAGGTCAGGCATAGAGTGACAAGAAGTACATTGTAGGGCATCGTGTGCACCCAACAGATCAAATCCTGCAGAAGCAGTGATATGATCAAAGTCTGCGTCATCCCAAGTATCCGTCGTATGGCAATCGATACACGTTGTCGGGAATCCAGAGCCTGCATGTTCGTCGTCATAGTCGCTCTGGTGA
>JBGCEN010000080.1:0-4406 GCA_045106435.1 Rhodothermales bacterium | reverse complement strand
TCTGTGTGAAGGCAGGGGTGGTTAAGCGTGGCTTCTCTGCTAATCTTCAACGCAGTTGTATTACAGCTCAAGTTATAATTCAACGCCTAATTCGCATTATAAGCGCACGATGTTTTTTCGAAATGTCGTGCGGCCCAGCGGGGATCCATTTATCTCTGTGTCATTTTTTTCATGTTGCACCATGGAGAATCCATGCTTTTCCAGGATGTGTTTTGAGACAGGATTGTTGTCCAATACATCTGCTTTTAATGTTGCCAAGCCTAACGTTCCTGACGCCACTTCCTCCAACTTAACAACACAGGCTGATGCAATTCCCTGCCCTCCATACGCTTCAGCAACCCTGTACCCAATCGATGCACTTTCTCCAGCGAAAGAAATATCGCGCAGATTGGCTCTCGCCACAATTCGGTTATCGATCCACACAGTCAAAGGGTGCATAAATCCATCTCGCATATCAGCCAGGTATGTTTCGATGTGCTCTACAACGCCCTCATCCGTATAAAATAACGGAGAACGCGGTGCAATCATCTGTTCAAACCACGCCTTGTTTTCCTGCTCGAAATGCAATAGCGCAGCAGCGTGCACTACATCGAGCACTTCAAATCTTACGTTATCACTAAGTCGGGGCCTTGATTTAACTTTCAAGCTTACTGTATTGTATCGTGGGAGTCGGTGAGTCTGTAGGTCCTGCTGTAAGTTGTGTTTACAACCAACCTTGAACCCAGAACTTTGAACCAAGAACCCAGCCCCGCTTATTGGGGCTGCATAATCTCCAGTTTACGAAACTCGATTGGGCCGTGATCTCCCTGGAGCATGATGGGGCCTGGTTTGGCTTCGTCGTTGTCGAGAGCACCGCCGGTCATGCCGGGAATGGTCTGCCGGTCGATGATGCGTTCACCATTGAGCACAACGGTGATTACGCGGCCGACAAGAGTTACCTCGGCAACCTGCCACTGGCCGGCTTTCTTCGCGGCGTTTACAGAAGGCGTCAGGTAGCCATATATGCCGCCAATTTTGTGGCTTTCGGGTTCGTCACCGTAATTGTCTTCAATTTGCATTTCGTAGCGGCCGCGTAGATAAATCCCGCCATTGCTTCCTTCAGGATATCTAAATTCCGCCCTTAGCTTGAAGTCTTCAAATTTGCGTTCCGTAATCAGGTTATTCCCAGGCTCTTTGTTTATCAGGATGCCGTCCTTAACCACCCATCCGTTTGGCAGATCGGTGAACTGGGTTGTCCATCCAGACAAATCTTTGCCATTAATCAAAGCCATTGGCTTGCCCCAGCGTTCAACGGGACCTCTTTTTAGCGCCGGCGACTTTGTAGCTTTCCACCGAATTTTTTTGCCTTCCGCATCGGTTGTTTCTCCCATGAGATGATCCCCCATGAGGTGCCCGGAAAACGAAAGATCATCTTTACGTGTCTCCCACTGTGGCGGTATGGAAAAACTGAAATTATTACCATCAACCTTAACCTCTGCGATAGGTCTTGCGCTACCAAACTGCCCCACAAATGCGCCTACCAAAGTACTGTTACCAGATTTTCTAATCTCAAGCCAGGAGGGAATCTTTCCATCTTCGCTTTCAATCGTCATATTCCAGCGCCCCATCAATGCATCAGCATCTTGTGCCAATAATTGAGAGGGAGAACTTAAAATTGCACAGCTACCCAGTAGCAGTGTGATCATAAAAAAACGAAGTACTTTCAACGTATTCATATAAGAAAACCGGAAATCTGGCGATAAACTTGTTATTGATTCACTAATCAGCAAAGGTGGGTGAACTGATTACAATATAGACTATAGTGTATTGCGGCAGAATGATAGATGCGAGACATGTTAAAGTACTTTCTCAAGAAAACATGCGCTCAATGTAAGCTTACTGTTACGACATCTTGCCGGCGCCTAAATATAACAAAGCAACCAGATGAGAGTCCACTAAAAACTGGATACCTGGTTGTTTTAAGAAGGATAGCTTATCTGCGGCTCTATTCAGCTCCATCGCCACAAAACGACACCAACGCCAATATGCATGATGCTTGTTAATACATACCACAACGTAAGCTGACTTTCTACATGGGCTTCTGAAACAGAAGTGAAGAGAAACAACCCCATAATCAAGATGCGCGCTAGCCCCCAAAGAACAATCGCGCCGGCCCATCCCCTAATGGCAAGCCTCCTTGAAATAACCAGTTGATGTGATGCAAGCACAATAAGCCCCATGAAAAAAACTAAACCGATGACCGGCACATAGGCGTCAAGAAAGCTATAATCTAATGCCTTAACAAGAAAGGGCACAAAGCTAACGATGAGCAACCATTTGGTTTTAGTCTCAAGAACTGCTGCGTTTTCACTCATTACCAGCCACCACATCCGTTGACACATCCGCGAGCACTGTAAACATGAGTGCGGTCATCAAATTAAGGTATTCAAAATCTACCGTTTCGAGCGTGTCGGTGCTTTTATGAAGATGTTCAGTAATATCCCCAAACACTCCGGCCGTATGATATCCTGCTTTTAAAAAAGACTTGTTATCAGATGAGCCTCCAGTTGTAATGCGCAATTCTACACCCATTCGATCAGCGGCATGCTGATACAAATCGAGTAACATAGGCCCCGGCGACTGCAACTCGATTACGCGATCTCCATCAATATCCCACCCAGATAAATCCGTGACGTGTACAGAATGCACCTTGAATTTTTCATCTTCCAGGAATTGGGCAAATGCAGTACTCCCTACTTCATCATCTTCTTCTTGATCAAAAAACACAAAGATAAAATTCAGCCGGCGATCTTGCACCTGCGCCAGTCTATCAGCCAAACTATATACAAGCGCGACCCCCGCAGCATTATCGCCCGCGCCCGGACTGCCCGGTTCTGAATCATAGTGTGCTCCAACCACGATATATTCACGCTCATCACGATCTGCTTCAAGGATCGTATAAATATTGGTCCCTTTATACGGCGCAAGGATCAGATCTACTAATCCATTTACATTCGCCTTTCGATATGCATGTCGCAATGGCTGAAGACCGAGCGCAGACCAGGAAGAAAACAGGAAGTCAGCTGCCTTTGCCCGTTCTTTTGGACTGCTCCTGACGATGATGCCAGACGCGTTCATTTCAGCACCATACCCAGTAAGGCGAGCAACCATGTCTTTTTGCAGAGAAACAACTGCAGAATCGGCAATGCCAAGATGCTGCCGGGCAATAACATCGTGGGTGAATGCCATCAATGTTATCCCACAAATACTCGCCAGCATGTATAGCTGGCGAGCTCCCCTAGATGTGCTGAATTGCATGGATATAAGCCGGCGTGCCTGAAGAACAAAAAGGTCTTTCTTGATAACAGTGGGATCTGAAGTGGAAAAGGAAGCTAATCGCTACGAACCTATGTGATACGAGTTGCGATGCAATGGTTAAAGGGCAATGGCTAAAAGGGCAATGACTAATACCCAACATGCTTCTAACCTGCTTCAAAAAACAATGATGAAAGATAATATTACATCACAGCATTACGCCTTTACCAACAGCTCCCGCCACTTCCACTCCAGCCAGGCCAAGGCTCCTACAAAGAAGCCTTCTGCAATGATATGAGCAAGGCCAAAAAACGTGGCTGTTTCGCCATATAAGATGACTAAAACAACACAAACCACCGTCCAGCACAGATTTAAAGCAGCGAGCAATACGATTAATCTTTGAGGTCTAACAGACCGGAAGGCCAATGATATTGAATAGCTTCCATACACCAGATTGGCACCGCCAATAAACAATACCACTGATTGCGGCAAACCATAGAACCCAGGTAGCCAACCAATAAGCAATAACGTAACCAGGCCTACAAACAAGCCGGCCAGGCCATCAACCCACAACAGCCTACGCTGTATTCCCATAGTATTTTACCATTGCACCTAAATGTTTTGAATCTCTATGCCCTCATGAGCAATCTCAAGCGTTTCTATGGCCACTTCATTGCCCTCTGATTTAAGGTCAGTTCCAGAAAGCTTAACGGGCCAGGCATTTTTCACCGTCCAGACCATCGTTGGCGTCCCCGTTTCGTCAAGCAGCTTTATCGTTAGCGTCTCACGTTTAATCACATTGATTTTGATCTCTCCAAACCAGTCATAAAACCTGGTATCACCTCCCTCAAGTATGCCTTTCTTTAGCGTAACAATATGTTGCTTTGTACCGGGCATGCTAATCGAAGAAAACACAGAACTATCACCATCACGATACTCCAATACCTCCGATTCTGTATCCAGGCCTGAGACCTCCTGAAAATGACACGCGCCTAAAGAATCGCTCTCGACTAAAAAAAAGAATTTTGGCAAGGGCCAGACTTGACCGTGAGCACTCCCATCATCTGCCATTAGTCTTTCAAAAAGTTTAATTATGATTAATCTTATCAGGT
>JBGCEN010000079.1:0-10629 GCA_045106435.1 Rhodothermales bacterium | reverse complement strand
GGCAATGGAAGATGTTCTCACAGAACCCGAAACACAGACATTACTTGCGGATAAGTTTGATAGCGACTGATACCTTGCGGGTCTGCATTAAAATGCAAAGCGGACTTGCCTCAACTTACTCAATTAATCAGAGTTTGGCCCAATGCAGACATCAATCGACTTCTTTAGGAGTAAATACTTTCCGGGATATTTTGGTAGCACACGGGTCTGAGGAAACGTCTGATTGAGAGTGTTCCGACAGATGTTGCACCAAAGTTTGTTGAAGCAGGATATGGTCCTCCATGCACCATAGAATCAGCAACTTCAACACCTGTTGGGAACCCATTGGCAAGTATACGCCCCGCTTTACGCTCAAGAATTGGCAATAGCTTCTTTGCATTATGCGTATCGGCGTCATCTATGTGCAATGTGCATGTAAGCTGTCCAACAAGTGAGTTAGCGATTGCAACCATTTCATCGAAATTGTCAGCTATAACGATCATCCCCAATGGGCCAAATACCTCCTCGCTAAGTTCCGCATTCGCAAGCCAATCTTTGGCTCTCACTGAAAACAGAAAAGGCGTTGCATTGCGCAAATCGCAACTGGATGTCATGACTTCTCGCACCGTCGATGTATTAGCTATGCGATCTCTACCAGAATGGAATGCAGACGCAATGCCGTCTGTGAGCATGATTTGTGCGCTGATATTTTCCAATGCTGCTCCCGCAGCCGCAGCGAAAGCATCAGCTTCTTCACTTTTGAGAACAACTGCAATGCCGGGTTTGGTACAAAATTGCCCTGCACCCATTGTGAGCGAACCTGCCCACCCTTGTGCGATTTGTTCGCCACAAGTTGACAGTGCAGTCGGTAATATGAACATGGGGTTGACCGATCCAAGCTCTCCGAAAAATGGAATTGGTTCAGGACGGGATGTGCATAAATCAAACAATGCGCGGCCGCCTGCAAGAGAACCTGTAAACCCAACTGCTTTGATAAGAGGGTGTTGTACAACCGCCTGACCGACAGCGCGGTTCCCGCCCTGTATTTGGCTGAATACTCCGGGATGAAGTCCACATGTTTTAATTGCGGCATCGATCGCCTGAGCGACGAGGTCAGACACACCAGGATGGGCTGAATGACCTTTCACCACAACCGGGCACCCCGCTGCCAGTGCCGCTGCTGTGTCTCCGCCAGCTGTTGAAAATGCCAGCGGAAAATTTGAAGCGCCAAACACTGCGACCGGTCCAACTGGTCGCTGTATCATTTTAAGTTCAGGTCGTGGTAGGGGCGCACGATCGGGCAAAGCATTATCATGACGGCGATCAAGATAATTCCCCGCTTCAATATGGTCTGCAAACAACTTGAGTTGCCCGGTTGTGCGGCCACGTTCACCGATGAGTCTTGCTTCGGGCAATCCGGTTTCCTTTTGCGCTATTATCGTAATCCCATCTCCGCGCGCATCAATTTCCTTTGCGATTTCGCGCAAGAACTTCGCTCGCTCTGAACAACTGGAATAGCAGTATGCCCAGAAGGCTTCTTCTGCCGCTTCACATGCCTGATTGACTAACTCAACGGTTCCGATAGCAAATGTGTCCGCGTCTCCATCAACCGGTTCATTTGTGAAGGTCGCATCCGAACCGATCCAGTTTCCAGCGATAAGGTGTTTTCCGTTTAACTCGTGTTCAATAGGCATTTTAAGTATTGCTCCAATTAACTCGCTTGAATGGCAAAATCTCTATATCTTGCCAAACTCCGTTGCGGACATAAATTTCATTTTTTAAATAATCATCCAATGCCGCTCGATTCGGAAAATCGCAAAGAACAACTGATCCAATCATTTCGCCATTATCATCCAGAATGCCGCCGCCATCTATGATGATTCCATCGCCTTTCATTGAGTGAATTTTCTCAAGATGTTCAATGCGGGCCGCCAGACGTTTTTCCAGCGCTTTTGGGGTATCGCGGCAGATTAATGCGTAATGCATTATGAGCGTCCTTTTACTATAGGTGGAGCTGTTTGATAGTTCCGCTTTTCATAGTCAAATTCATGAAGTTGGTTGGTCTTTTCGCCCTTGTTAACCGGGCTTGCGTAATACGCGCGAATTTCACGGATGCGTGTTACATCATTATTGAATATATACCACTCGTCACCGCGCAGAACTTCATCGATCGAAGTTTTCCAGTGTGTCCATTCAATGACAGCCTCCTTGCCATCCGCCGAAGTCAAAATTCTTTCGACTGTCCATTTTGACCCCATATTTTCGACGCACCAAATCCACCCATCAGCTATAGCTTCTGCCCCACGCCATGGCGCACCTGGAAGGCCGGGAGGGAAATAATGAATGCCATCGCGTGTAAAACAGTCGATTAAACCCTGTCTGTCGGCCTTGTTACACATATCGAAATAATGTCGGATTAAGGCTTCAGCCCGACTGGCTAGAGCGCTCATAGTGCGTTTCCTTCTGCTTTCCAGGCCTCGAATTCTTTTAGTGTTTCTTGATTGGGTGGATAGTTACCCCACAAAGCTCCCCCTGCATCAAGCTTGGTGAACAGGAACTTTTCTCGAAGCTCTTGTTCGTATCCATCAATTGCTAAGACAGGCGCAAGATGACGTGGTATAATCGTAACCCCATCTGAATTGCCGACCACAATATCACCAGGATATACAGCTACTCCAGCACATCCAATTGGTTCTTGTATGCCAACTGGACGATGGTAAGCAGGTCGAGTAGATGCAGTATTCTCGCGGCAATAGGCGGGGAATGCCATCTCGCTGATCTCAGTACCATCTCTAAAAGCCCCATCCGTTACTGCAGCTGATACACCTTTATGCATCATTCGGGTGAGAAGCATATTGCCAGCTGAGGCTGCCCTGGGATCGCTACAACTATCGATCATAAGAACTTGGCCTTTCTGGATTTGTTCAACCGCCTCCCATTGCAGATTATGCTCACCGCGTTTGTAGAGGTCGGCTAAATCCCAATCCTTATCCTCCCGAGACGGAATGAAGCGCAAGGTAAATGCCTCACCTGCGAATGCGCCGGTTGTTTTGCTTAAAGGTCTTAACCCTACTAAAAACTGTTGCCTGTAACCGTGTTTAAACAACTGAGTTGTGAGTGTGCCTTGGCTGCATTTCATCAGTGCGGCAAGCATTTCATCGTTTATTTTAGTCTCAGTCGCATTTACCGTATTCATATTATATTCCTGCATGGTTAGTTTTAATTAAGATTGCGATCTATGACTTCTCGCAAATTGAAGAACGGCTATAACAGCAATTAGCCCTAGCCCTGCTAAATCAGTTGTGAGGTCCGGAAGCATTAGGCTGATCGCAGAAATCGTGAGGATCGCAGATTCCCATATTCGTGAACGCGTAAGAAAATATTGGTTAAGTCCGGCAGATAATACTGTAACACCAACCAATGCTGAGATAGCTGCGATACCAATATCTGTTGGATCACCTATCATCAATAACTCAGGATGATACACAAACATAAAGGGTATGATGTAGCCGCTAGCAGAGAGACGCAGCGAGGCAAGGCCAGTTGGCCAAACACCAGCACCTGACAAGCTGGACGCAGCAAATAATGAGATCGCGACCGGCGGTGTGATAACTGATAGAACCGCAAAATACAGGACAAAAAAGTGTGCTGCCTGCACGACGACGCCAAGCTTGATCAATGCCGGAACTAGCAGGGCTGTTTGCAGAATATAGGCTGGGGTGGTTGGTAGGCCCATTGCAATAATGATACCTGCTAGTGAACACAACATCAGAGCTAGAATGAGTGAGTCTCCAGATGTCTGAACCACGAGCTCAGTAAAGGTCAGAGTCAAACCGCTCAACGTTATGACACCGACGACAATACCCGCAGATGCGCACGCAACAGCCACAATAAGGGTATTCCTCGCAGTGGCGAGAATTCCTTCCAAAAAATTACTGATGGACACCTCATAGCGCGTACCCTTCCTCAAAAGGGCAACGGGAATGATTGATAGTGCTGACCAGAATGCGGAATAAGGAGCGGAATATCCAGATAGCAAAAGTGTTACAATAACTACGAGTGGGAGCACCTGATGCCCTCTCTTAGTTAACACATCTGCCAGAATAGGAAGATCAGATTTACTCAGACCTTTTATCCCCTGTCGCTTGGCTTCGAAATGAACCGCTGAGAAAACCGCTACGAAAAACAGAAGCGCAGGGATAATGGCCATTCCCATCACCTCGACATAGCTACGCCCCATGAACTCGACCATTACAAACGCTGCTGCGCCCATAATTGGTGGTAATATTTGCCCTCCAGTTGATGCAACTGCTTCCACAGCACCAGCGAAGGCAGGCCGGTAACCCAATTTCTTCATGAGAGGGATCGTAAAGGCGCCGGTTGTCATGACATTTGCTGTTGGGCTACCTGATATAGACCCAAAAAGAGCTGAGGTTAACACGGCCACTTTAGCAGGCCCACCTGACGCGCTACCGGCAACGGCAACAGCCCCGTCCATGAACAGATGGCCAGTTCCCATGCGCTCAACAAAAGCACCAAAAAGAATAAACATGACCATGTAGCTAGCGGAAACACCAAGGGCTATGCCAAATACTCCCTCAGTAGTTAAATAGAGCTGATCAAGAATTAGATCGGGCGTTACATTACTGAAAAGAGCAACGTAAACTATGAACAGGGCCGCGGTTATCGGAAGACTGAGGCCAATCGTGCGGCGAGTGGCTTCTAAAACAACGCAAACACAAGCGATTCCAGCAACCCATTCCATCGGTTCGATAGGCGTGACATATGCGAAACGTCGAATAATTTCATCGTAGTTTACGAAAATGTAGCCAATTGAAAAAAAACTTATCGCTATCAAAGAAAAATCAGTGAACTTACCCCAACTAGATTGGGGTTTATTTTCGTTCATCCCAGATGGGAAAATCAAAAATACGAGCAGCAACACGAACAGCAAATGCGTAGATCGAAAAGCAAGTGGTGGAGGCGTACCTTTTACGACAGCCCACACATGATAACCAACGAAACAGATCGATAACAAGGTGACCGCAATTGTTCTATAGGAATAAGTCTTATCCAAAGTATTTTCCAATTCAACCTCGCTGGAAGATGGGAAAGAGAGATAGCATGCGGGCGAACCCGCATACCGACGATAATGCGTAGATTATTTAGTGTAATATTTTGCGGCGCCCGGATGCATTGGGACACCCGCATCTCGAGAAATTGTCTCAAGAGTTGCGCTATTCATATATGCATTTACAGCACCAAGATCAGTCGCATTTTCGGTAATAGCTTGTGCAATATTACCAGCGATAGCGTCGTCCATATCGCAGGACACAACGACATGAAGTGCAAAACCAGCCGTTTCAACATCATTATCCTGCCCTTTGTAAGTGCCTGCAGGAATGCTTAGGCGAGACCAGCCAGGGTTAGCAGAACGAAGCTGTTCCAGTGTTTCATCACTAATAGACAGAACTTTTACGTCGCGAGCATTTGCGATGTCAGTAATGATACCTGACGGCGCTGCTGTGATTAAGAATGTGCTATCTGATTGACCATCCTTGATGAACGTTGCCTGATCGGAACCTGAACCATAAGCTACCTGGCTAAAATCAGTATCAGACATATTATTGGATGTTTGGAATGTTTTAAAAACAGCTTCTGATGTGCTGCCAGGGGACAATGTTGCCATGTTTGATCCAGCAAGATCAGAAAAATTATTTGCGTCAGTTTTTGTCGTCACGATCTGCAAAAACTGCGGATACAATGAAGCAACATTGCAAAGGTTGTCAAATGCTTGCGGAAACGGTTCCCGCCCCTTCATCGCATCGACGGTTGTAATTGGATTACTCAGACCGATATTTGCTTTTCCTGTGGCGACGCCAATCACATTTTGCACACCATTACCCGGCAGCACCTGAACATTCAAATCGGCGTTTGTTTTTGTCAAAGCGGATGAAATAGCTCCTGCCATTGGGAACCAACTTCCACCTGGTGAGCCAGACATGAATTTCAGATTTTCTGCGTGTGCTGACGACGCCATCAACAGCGTTGTAAGGATGGCGATTTTTTTACTTAAAGATCTCAATGTTTAGTCCTCCCATTTTCTCAATATACGAGATTTCATTCAAAATTATACCCATTGTCAATCTATTAATTTCAAATTATAATATTTTTATTGATTTTTATTTAGAAAATAATTGGAATTATTATATTATGATAAATTATGGCAAGCTAGTCCTATATGGTGGAATACATCAGGATGCTTTGGAGAAAGCTCAACAAAACGGATTCGAAAAAATTGTTGAGATCAAGCCAGGCGATCTATCCAGTCTGGAAGCTGAAATTTGCGATGCGGAAGCACTTGCTCTTCGTTATTTAGTTGTAACAAATGAGATCATAAACAAGGCAGATAAACTCAAACTCGTGTCACGCCATGGAGTTGGTACAGACAATATAGATTTGCAGCTACTTACTAAAAAGAAAATTCCCGTTTGGATTACGGGGGATGTGAACAGCAATTCAGTTGCAGAACATGCTTTCTCACTCATGTCAGCAACCGCTAAATCCCTCGTAAGTGCGAATAGACTTGTTCAATCTGAGCAATTTTCTATGCGTGAAGATATTGCTGCAACTGACATAGCCGGCAAAACCTTACTTATCGTGGGATATGGCAGGATCGGCAAACGCCTCGCAAAACTGGTGTCTGGTTTCGAAATGGAAATCATAGTCTGCGACCCATTTACACAAAACCTAGAAGGTGTAGAACAGGTTGAATTGAATGAAGGTCTTGCTCGCGCGGACTTTGTATCTCTGCATATTCCATCCACCGGAAAGCCTCTAATTTGCAAAGATCAGTTGAAGCAAATGAAATCAAATGCAATCATTGTAAACACGTCCAGAGGTGACCTCATTAATCTTAATGATCTAGGTTGGGCATTGAACACTAATCAAATTTCTGGTGTCGGCCTTGATGTCTTTCCAAAGGAGCCGCCAGAGTTTCATCCACTATTTGTTCATCCACGTGTTTCACTGTCACCACATAGCGCTGCAATGACAGACGATTGCATGAAACGCATGGGTAATGTCACGATAGAGAATATTGTGCGAGGGTTAAGCGGCGACTTGGACCAATCCCTAATTGCAAACGCCCGTGAGCTGGGCATTGTTGAATGAAAGAATTTGAGATAATTGTTTAACTGGGTTTCAAATTTGGTGAGGATATGAGCAGCAAAACAACAAAATCAGCGCCTGGGACAGCGTTGCTAGTTAAGGCGTTAAACATCGTTGAACTCGTTGAAGAGCAAGCAACGCTGAGCAGATTGACTGCTAGCGATATTGCGGAGTTGACCTCTTATCCAAAGTCCACAGTTTATAGGATTCTTCAGACTCTTGTTGATAGAGATTACCTCCGCTTAGATTCGCGGGACCACGCATATGAACTGGGAAAACGTTTCTCCAATTATTCCCAACATCATATACTGCATACAGCCATCAATGCGGCTGCTTATCCGCTCATGAATCGTTTATCGTCTATAACAGGCGAAACCGTAACACTTGGGGTTTTGGAACAAAAATGGGTACGTATACTGTCTCGAATAGATTCTGCTCCAGGGGCACCGCCTCAGCTCGTTGAAATTGGACCGACACGACCACTTCATTGTACCAGCTTGGGTAAAGCTCTTTTGGCATGGCATTCTGTTCATAAACTCGAAGAATTGCTGGCGCAAATTGACTACGAGATCATCACAAAGAAGACGATCAAAGATCGTAAAGGATTGGAACAGGCCTTAATTAAAACGCGCCATGCCGGATACTCAATTGATGACAACGAGATCATAACCAATGTGACTTGTGTTGGCGTTCCAATAAAAGTCGAAGACGGTGATCCGATCGCTGCAATAAGTATTTCTGCACCTACTTCGCGAATGCCGGCGCAACGTATAGAAAGCCTCGCTGCAGAATTATCGAGTGCGGCCAACGATATTCAAAAGCAAACCAGACCATTTATTTCACCTGACGGTGATTAGTTCTTTCTACCGCGTACGGTCTATTGGTTTGCCACAAGCGTCTGTAAACCAGGTATCACCTCGATAATCTGCCTCAGCATAAACGCCTCCAACGAAGACAACTGATAATCCAGTTGCCGGTTTTTCGGTTAGTAACTCTGGAGATAAAAGAAGATCACGGGGATCGTCTTGGACGCTTGCGACGAGAAACTTGGCCTCTGTATTGTGGGAAAATGGCTCTGGGCAATCTGCGGCGGCATAGACTGCCAGATGCTCGCATTCGGTTTGCTCTAGTGACGCAATGACGAGGCGCGCGGCATCATCATAACTCATCCACATATGAGTACGCCGCTCATCGGGCACGGCAGTATCTGCATCACCTATGCGAAGTGATACAACTGACATACCATACTTGTAGGCATACACGCTCCAACCCCTTCGCCGAATAATTTGCTTATGCCATACCAGCTATCCGGTCGCGCAACCTCTCTGGTGCTGAGCGGGCCATCCTCTCTTTCATAATAGCCCCAACCATGATGGCCGCTTGCAAATACAATTGATTTTATTCCCCCGCGTCTAGTTGCTTCAAATACATTGACTGTCCCGGTGAGATTAGGTTCAATTACGTCGATGAGTGTTTCAGCTCCGCACGAAGTCTAATCAAGATTATCTAGTTTCTCAAAAGTTCGCGAACCAATTCATTTGTTTCTGAACGAGAAATTTGATGACGAAACCTTACTGCGGCTACCTCGCGAGAAATTTCTATTCCTTGAACCGATAGTGATACGAGTGTCGGATCATGGGGGATAGCCGTCATCGGTAAAATCACAGCACCAGAACCACGTCGCGCGAGTTCAAGTAACCAATCAACTCTGTTAGATCTGTAAGCAGCATAAAGGAGATGACCATGATCTGCGCAGGTTGAATGAAGCGTGTCACGCATCTCGCAATTTGGTCTATCCAGCATGTCAGCATTCGCGAGGGCCTCGAGAGTTATGCCATTTAACTCGCATAACGGATGTCCCTTCGCTACGATTAATCGGTATTCTTCTTGATAGAGAGTGTCTATACGATAGAGTTCTGAATTAACCTGCTCAGCAGTTACCACTAAATCGTAATCTCCTTCACGCAATCCAGCTAACAAATCACTAGAAGTACCAACAATGAGCTCGATTTCAGCTTGCGGAAGTTGTGCTCTGAAACGTGTAACCGCCTCAGAGATTTTGTTGTGCCCGATTGTTTCTCCAATACCAACACTTATCGGTACTCGGTCTAAGCGCACATGCCTTATAGCTTCCGCTTTTGCCTCACGAGCCTCTGATTGAACCCTCAAAAGCCTTGGATGTAATAGTTTTCCGAGCCCTGTTAACCGACATCCTGCACGGTCTCTTATAAATAATGCACCGCCCATTTCATCCTCTAATTTTTTAATTGCGGCGGTTAAGGATGGCTGCGAAACGTTGGAAGCACTGGCTGCGTGTGTAAAATTCCGATGTTCGCAAACTGCCAAAAAATAACGAACCTGGTTCATTTCCATAGTTGAATCTCGGCGCTGTTGTGAATTTCGAATAATTCTACAGAGCCTATTTTCATAGTCAATGCCTATCGAAATATAGAATCTCAAGATTGGCACTTTGATCGTCCATCATGCGACAAAGGCTTATCGAAACGAAACACAGGCAAGGAAAAACTATGAAAACTCAAATTCTACAAATGCTGACAGCACTAACACTTTTAACAACGACAGCAAACGCTCAGGAAAATGTTATGAAAAATCACACAGCAAGTTACATTGCAATGCCAGCAGCTAGTGGACAAACAGAAGCATTGGCAACTTTTCTCACCGGTGCAGCTTCTTTGGTAAAAGAAACTGAACCTGGTACCAAGCTCTGGTTCGCTCTTCAAGCTGATGACACACTAGCCATCTTTGATATTTTCGTTGATGCAGATGCAAGAAATGCCCATTTCTCAGGCGCTGTTGCAGGCGCTTTGAATGAAAACGCCGACACTTTGGTAAAAGGTGGCTGGGATGGTGGCGTAGTCGCCAACATCAACAACTCAAATGTTCTATCTGCTAAATTGCCAGTTGATCTATATAATGCTACGACTGCAACTTACATCAAGATTAAAGCTGCACCGGGACAAGGCGATAAGCTGGCAGCTCTTTTGACGGCTGCAGGCCCGATAGTTGCAGAGACGGAACTGGAAACACTATTTTGGGCAGCCTTGCAGATCGATGAAAATAACTTCGCCATTTACGACATATTTGCAGATGAGTCAGGTCGAGAAGCCCACTTTGCAGGAAAAGTTGCAAGCTTGTTGAAAGAGCAGGCCTCCGTTCTTGTCGATGGTGGTTGGGACGAGGGTGTCGTGGCCAACGTCAGCAACTTTGATATTCTCGCTATAAAGTAAAAAAATAAAACCATTAATTTGCACTCGTTGTTTCTGGCGACGAGTGCTTTTGTTTATCTGCATTATTTTAAAAGACACAATTGGCAGGAACTGGCACAATCCGGAACAATGTGCATGTCTTTAGAATGTCCGCAATCATGACAAGAGTTACAAAAAAAACAGCCTTAGCAATTAAGCAAAGGCTGACTTAGTTCTCTGGATGGGGTGCCCAGAAATATCGTATATTATTTAT
>JBGCEN010000078.1:0-14276 GCA_045106435.1 Rhodothermales bacterium | reverse complement strand
CAGATTTTCAGGGTACGAAGCGTATGAGCGTACGATGGGTACGAAAAAGTCTTCTTTTCTTCTTTCGTACTTATCGTACTCTTTGTACTCCTCGTACCTATGAACCTCAATACTCTATTAACTTTGCTGACAAAGTACTATTAGACTGTCAGCGAAATAAATAGAGTTAAGTACTGAAGTTCATAGGTACGAGAAGTACAAAGGGTACGAAATACGTCTCGTTTCAGTTGATTCGTACGCTTTGCACCCATCGTACGCTTCGTACAATGCAAAGACGATGCAAAGACGATGCTTCATTTATTTCGTTGAAACAATACTCGTTCCAATCACCCCCCACCATTTGCCCGGCGCCACGTTAAAATAACGAGCCAAAAAGTGAATGCGATCAATAGATGATCGTGGTCCGAAACGTCTATATCTATTTGGGCCTTACGTGAAAAGGCATGATCTGGAAAAACGTTGCCAACAACCTTATCCGACTGTTTTATCTGGAATCTTCGTTTCCATGCTGATTTCGCAATCACTGTGTAGTCTCCAGGAAAACCCGTGACTTGAAAAGCCCTAAACATCGCAGCTGTTTTCTCAGCCGATCCTATTTCCTTACCGTCTAGTATTAAGCTCCAGTGCCCCTTGAACAGACCATTCTTTTGTATGGTGTATTCTCTGCCACTCAATAGAATGCTTCCCTCTTCCTTGATCGTTCTCAATCGGACAAAAGCCTGAAATCCCTTCCCAGTCAACTCATAATTCCAGGAAAGCATGTTCTTCGGTTTACAGCGAATCATGTGACTAGAAGCATAGATTATAAAAAGCGGCGCGACACTAAGCTCGACTTTGTCCTTTTGGACAAAGTCTCGAATATCGAACTCCGATCAAGGAATGTCCAATTTTGAAGGGTTTTTAAGCGCTATCTCGATGTTAGACCTACCTTTTGAGTCTTCGCCGTTTAAGTTATCCATGTCTAATTGGTAAACCGAGACGTATAAATAATCGAAAAAGACCCTGGTGGCGCTAAAAAGAGGCTTTGACATTTTCTTATTGGACAAAGTCGAGCTTAGAAGCTGTTGAGATTTGAGGTTCACAATTGAGAGAGAGGAGATTTTGAGTGATTTTGGATACGACTTTTTGAGCGCATAGCAGCGCTACGTGCGACATGAGGGCGCAGCCCGACTGATGCAAATAAAAAAGCGGATTCAAAAGCACCAAAAGATCGCTCGCTCAATGTGAAGATTAAATCTCAACAGTTTCTTAATAATCTACGGCGATCATGTTAAAGAGTTGAGATATATCGCATATCTGCCCCAATAGACAGCAACATATACCAGACAGAAATTCCACAAATAGAAAAAGGCCGCCGTGACATACGGCGACCTTTCCACGGAGATAGGTCGTGTGATCTATTGCATAACAAGTTAACTACGTATATTTTTTCCAGTACTAACCTTTTGACTTATTTGATGTGGGGATATTCCTTGACGAGCATACCCCAGTGTGTGATATTTAATTTTGCCGGCCCATCTTTTTGTTGTAAGTTTCCCGCAACCATAGAACACATCTGAATTACCCATTCATCTATCAATAGCTTTTCTACATGGAGCCTGTCAACAAACAGACGTCCGATATCCTTTCTGTTGGCGAATTTGCAAAGCGTGCGCGACAATTTATAGAACACCAGTTTGGGCAGATCTGGATAGAAGGCGAGATTTCGAACTTTAAGCAGTACAGCTCCGGACATTGCTATTTTACGCTCAAAGATCGTGATGCGCAGGTGCGCTGTGTGATGTGGAAAAACACGGCCATGCGTCTCTACTTCACGCCGGCGGATGGCATGCTGGTCAGGCTTTATGGGAAAGCTTCTTTTTACGAGAAAAGAGGCGATTTTCAAGTGGTTGCCCAGTCACTTCGACATGCCGGCGAAGGGACGTTACAGCAAGCATTCGAAGCCCTCAAGCAAAAACTCGCAAGCGAAGGACTATTTGATGATGCCCACAAAAAAAGCAAACCGCTCATTCCTGAACGCATAGGTATTATAACTTCAGGCTCTGGTGCTGCCATTCAAGACGTTTTATCGATTCTGGGCCGGCGGTTTCCTATTACAGAAGCGCTCGTTTGCCCCGTTCAAGTGCAAGGCGCCGGCTCTGCAAAATCTATTTGTGAAGCAATTGAAGCGTTTAATCAGATCGAAGAAGACAATCCATTAAGGGCAGACCTATTGATCGTTGGCCGTGGGGGTGGGTCGCTCGAAGATCTCTGGTCTTTTAATGAGGAAATTGTCGCACGAGCAATTTTTGCGTCGGAAATCCCAATTATTAGTGCGGTAGGACATGAAAGTGATTTCACCATTGCGGATTATGTAGCAGATTTCCGGGCAGCTACACCTTCAATGGCAGCAGAAATTGCTGTGCCAAATCAGCAGGAAATCAAGGCGTTCCTGCGTGGTTGTATGCAGAGAAGCAAAGACGTTCTCTTCCAGCATATCGATCAACAGCGATTACATATTGAACACCTGACCCAGCGTCATGCCTTCAATCGGCCTGTAGACCAACTTTATCAGATAAAACAACGAACCGAAGACGTATTACACAGGCTGGAACGCAGTGGGAAGCTATATTTAAAACACCAGCAGGATCACGTAAACAAGGCTTTGAGACACCTTCAGCTATTGGACCCGGTCCTGCCCTTAAAAAAAGGCTATTCTTTAGTAGAACAAGATGGCGTGTTAATACGTTCTGCAAAACAACTGGAAACCAACAGCACCGTTGCACTGCGTTTTCATGATGGTAGTCGGGAAGCAATTATTCACGATTAAAATCCACTTATTTCAAAGAGAAATGTGGATAGACTGGAATCGCTTCCAAAAATGATTTATCATTACACCCAGATCACCCACTTGTCAGCTCATTTCAACAAGGAACTGACTTTAAACGCTTATTTACCAGATACTTACCGAAAAACTATAGTTGTTAAAGGCCCTGTTTGTGTAGTATAGTGTCTAGAAACAACTTTATATACTTTTATGGCAGAGATTCGACTTGAGCTAACCCCCAAATCCCGTTTTGATATCATTGATGTAACCAAACACATTGATTCTCACCACGAAAACTTCTTCGCTGAGTATGACAAGGCGATCTACTGCTCATACCATACCACAGCCGGCTACCTCGAGCAAAGTCTTTGTGACAAACTGGATCACAATTCTGATTCGGTAAAGAACTTTCTCCACCCCTTTCAGGAGCTATTCCCTCCGCGTGCGAATTACACGCACGACCAAATGCACCTTCGGAGTGAGCTTACAGAAGAACAAAAACTTACGGAGCCGCACAACGGAGACTCTCATCTTACCTATATAAGTTCAGGACTCGAGAACTGCGTTACCTACCTCAACAAACCAAATACGCCTGTTTATTTTATAGATTTGGATGGTGTGTGTGATGGAAAAGCACGCCAGCGCAAAACGACCGTATTTGGATACAACAGCGAAGAACTTGTAGGTATTGTCCCGCTTTCTATTCCTGTTTCAGATCATCGCATCGATTCTGTAAATCTACGCGACCCCCGACTCGGCATATTTGAACAGTTGGAAGAGCAAGTCAGGAAGTATGGCATCGACCGTGGCCGGATTGAAATTGTACTGGCCCCCGAAGAGGACCACGTTGCGCTAACGGTCAATGAGTTTGAGACGCTGCTCATGCAGAATGATGTCGCAGACATTCTGAGCAATCCGATGAAATTTATGGCCCAGAAAAGCTGGAATATGCTGAGAGATCCAGGGACAGTGCCCGTAAAGATGCTCAACTATGCCAAATATGATCTGGTACACATCGTCAATAAAACGCTCGACAAGCTCAACATGAGCTCTTCCATGGTTGGCAGAGGCATCCAGAGCGTACTTGCAAACAAAGCAGCCAAAGCGCTACGCATGAAGCGTTTCGTTAGCTTGTTGGTATCTGATAGCGCAAATCAGCAAGGTCCTGGCATCGTGAGTGGTACTTACCAGAGCCCTATTCTTATTCAGTGGAATTCAAAATCGAATAACACGCGCCGGCTTGAAGCCACGATTTATCGCTTTATCTAGCCCATGCGAATCGGGAAGAAGCCAGGATAGGAAGACAGGAAGAAATGGTCGTCCTGTCTCCCCATCAATCCACTTGATTTTTTTCTTCAGCAAATCACCCTAAACGCTTTTATATCAACGACTTAGACTGGCTTCCGTCTACTGTAATACATGCGCCTGTGATGAGGCTGGCGCGGTCAGAGCACAAGAAAGCAACGGTATCTCCTACTTCCTCCGCTTTGCCAAATCTACCCAATGGGAGATTTTGCTTGATGAACGCTGCCATGCCTTCAGGATCATCGATGCAACGACGATCCCAACTGCCTCCAGGAAAACGAATGGACCCCGGAGCTACAGTATTGACGCGAACACCCTCCGGTGCTACTTCGAGCGCCAGAATCTTTGCCATACTGATCAGTGCCGACTTCGTTGTGTTATAAATAGAGAGCCCTGCACCACCGGCTTCGCGGCCAAAGATTGAAGAGATAAACACGATCGCCCCACTGCCGGCTTTCTTCATTACCGGGATTACAGCGCGGCTACATCGTATATGTCCCAACAAGTTCAAATTCAGGATATCCTGCCAATCAGTTTCAGTTGTATCCTCCAGGGGCTTTCTCCTATTGCCTCCTGCATTACCAACAAGGATGTCAATTTGCCCATAAGCCTTCAGGGCCGCATCTTTCATTTGCTCGCCGGCGCTTTCATCGGTGATGTCTAGCACAAGCGTATGTACAGTTGCACCGCCGGCGCGTAGCTCCTCAGCAGTTGCTGTAAGCTGCTCCGCTCCCCTGGCACACAATAACAGATGCGCACCTTCTGCTGCGAATGAATGTGCGATGGCTTTTCCGATGCCACGACTGCCGCCTACGATAACGGCTACTTTTTCTGTCAGACCTAAATCCATTTGATATATTTTTTTAAGGGGATTGCGAAATTAGTCTTCAGTTTTCAGATATCAGATATCAGTTTTTTTCATTTTTGAAAACTGACCGCTCAACTATTCGTACTCTTTATACCTCTCGTACCTTTAAAATTCAATACTCCTGCCAGAATATCGAGTAATGATTCGCTATTTACGAACACCAAACGAAAATTTAACGGGTTACGCATAAACTGAACAAAATGATTTTTCAGCGTTCAAACTTTAGCATCATTTAGAACCATTGAACATCCTGATCATGAGCGCTGAATCATCGGACAAGCCAGAATCGAAGACCTTCGAAATCAAATTGAAGGAGTTGGAAGCCATTGTCGAAAAGCTGGAAAATGATATGCCCCCATTAGAAGAAGCGCTCTCATCCTATGAGGATGGAATATCCATAGCGAAAGACTGTCTGGGCCGGCTGGAAAAAGCTGAACTCAGAATTCGCGAACTGAAACTTGACGACTAGCCTATGCCGCCGGCGCAGCTCATCTTTGTTAGCATATTTTGCTTATCTAGCCTATTCTTGCCTCTTCAGATGGCCCAGAGCCAGTCTACTCAGCAAGACCTACTTGTAGCCGGCGATTCAGCCTATGCGGTGTTCGACAACCAAAAGGCGCTTGCGTATTACGAACAAGCGTTTGCAGAAGACTCCACAGACTTTGACACGCGCATCAGGTTATCGCGCACCAGCTACGATTTCGGCCTTGATCAGGTAGCTGCCGGCGATGATGATGTAGCACTCCCTACTTTTGAACGCTCAATCCTGCACGCACGGGCGCTTGTGACCCATTTTCCAGATAGCGCTCAGTCTCACTTCCTGCTGGCTGCTACAATGGGTAATCTGGCGCTCTTCAAAAATGGCCGGGAAAAGCTGTTGTTGGGCAGATTGGTCGCAGAACACAGCAAAAAAGCCATTGCACTCGATTCAACCTTAGCCTATCCGTATGTATCCCTGGGTATTTATTACAGAGAACTCTCAAGCCTCAGCTGGATCGAAAAAACACTGGCCAAAGTATTTTTTGGCAGAATCCCCGAAGCAACGTCCGAACAAGCTCTGGAGTTGCTCCAAACGGCATTACGACTAAGACCAGACTTCCCTTTTTTGCACTTCGAACTCGCCATGACGTTCAAAATGCTTAATCAATTTGATAAAGCCATTGAGCATCTGGAAACATTGATAGCCCTTCAGCCAGAAAGCTCACAAGACGCACGTAATCAATCCAATGCTAAAAAACTGATTACTGAGCTGAAGGTTTATAGTCGGTGAGTCAAGGAGTCGGTGGGTCGGTAAGTCAATTTTACCGATTAATCTCTGAGGACTATCAGACTTACAGACTATCAGACTTACAGACTCTCAGACCTACAGACTCCCCGACTCCATAACTCCCTCACAACTCAAAAGTAAGTCCCTCGTAAGCCGCAGTGCATGAGATTTTTCTGGAGGTCAACTCTGAACTCGCCATCTTTTGAAGACCGTCAATCTCGTGGTCATCGCGTTCTGGTGCATGATGAAAAAGCACGAGGTGTTTTACAGCAGCTGCCTGGGCGAGCTCACATGCTTGCAATACTGTGCTGTGGCCCCATCCCCTCTTCTTAGGCATTTCGGAAGAAACATACATCGCATCGTGCGAAAGCAAATCGGCCCCTTCACAAAAGGACACGAACTTGTCGAAAGATGTTTTGGGTTTCTTAGGATCAAGCTCGTTATCAGGGATATGTACTACAACTTTATTGTTGTGGGTGATGCGATACCCATAAGCTCCGCCCGGATGATTGAGCGGCAATCGAGAAATATCAAATCCTTCCTCCCGCAGGTACTTCATCCCCCCACGAATTACCCGTTTATATTCCGCTTTTACAGAGGAAGGCCGCATGGGGTAGTGAATACCGTCCAGCATTGAAATGAGCGACCACACCTTATTCCCACGCCGATAATCAATGAGATGTACCTGCCGGCCCTGTTCATATAAAGGACCAAAAAAGGGAAATCCATCTATATGATCCCTATGCAAGTGGGTTAAAACGATGTAGATGTCTTTAACCTTTTCATCAAGTGCATCTCCGAGGATTCTCACACCACTTCCAGCATCAATAACAAGTAGCTTGTCGTTGATCTGTACGCTCACACAGGAGGTATTCCCTCCATATTTCAGTGCCCCTACTCGAGATATCGGGTAGGAGCCTCGCACCCCCCAAAACTTGATTATCATAAATGGTCAGCGACCTCTGCCGGGCTTAATTGGCAGGCCCGGGCGATCGATTAATTTTGTAAATGACTATACAACTAGAGACAAAATAAATCACGGAGGTACTGCACCACTCAAACCGGACTGCGAAACAACAACCCATGTATACACGCCAATGAATAAGAGCACGCCTAAAATCAATCCAAACATAAACACATTGTATGATTTCCGAAGCAAACTAAACTTCTTCATCAACACCGTGCCCAGTCCGTAAATATCCCGAATCATGTTGATGTACAAATTATCGGTATTTTGAACCAATTCTTTCATGCCGAGCACAAAATCATCTTCTGGCATGCTTACAAAATTACCAAAAAACAAGAGATTCTTGTTGTTTTGACGCACATCTTCGAGGCTGATAATCTGGCTGGAAACCCTTGGCCGTGCGGCTAACACAGCCAGTGCCATTGAACCCAGGCACGTTAACAGCAAGACTGCCGTAGGAATAAGAAGCCAGGGGTTCGTGTCTATTTTGGGTGAGATGGAAGCAAGAATAATTGAAATGATAATACCATTGATGCTAATCATGATATTGGCTTTAGCATCTGCCAATCCACTCAAGTCCATGTTCGTACGATATGAGGTACGAAACATCGTCTCTATTCCCCGTGAGGTACCCAGCCCCTCAACCTTTTTGGCCGGCTTCTTTTTTTTCTTCTTCTTCTTAAGCACCTTTTCTTCCATTTTATCCGAAGCTAAAACGGCGTCGGTTTTCTCCGGTAATGGGTCATCTGGAGATAAAGCGTGCCCTGAAAGGTTTACATCATCTGACATAGGTACAATCCTTTGCTTCTGTAGTACTCTGCTTTTCAATTCCTATAGGTTGCTAAATTACCATCTAGACAGTGAGGTTCCAACTCTGGGAAAACTATATTTTCATATATCTGTAATAGCATTGCACCTGTCAATCTTTTTAAACAAACCACTCGACCCAAGCACGTGTATATTACCCCATCCATTCTGATTAACATCCTGCTGTTTCTCTGGGGTTTAACAAGCTGTTCAGTTCCAGAAAAAAACGCCACCCCATCCGACGCGCAAAAGAGTGAGGTCTCCATTGTGGTTTCTGAACAATCAAATCAATCATCTAATCCAGTTCCGGACTCCATAGCGCCGGCGCCTAAAACCTACTCACTTGACGCGCCTGATGCCGTAGTTAAATTACAGAAAGAGCTAAAGGAGATTTCAGGGCTAAGTGTATTGGATGACAAGCATCTTGCTGCCATTCAAGATGAAAAAGGGAAAATATTTAGTATTCGCATCTCAGACGGTAAAATAAAAGACGAAAAGAGATTTGCGAAGGATGGCGATTTTGAAGGGGTCGAGGTCGTTGGCCGGCATCTTTTTGTGCTGAGAAGTGATGGAGATATTTACAAAGTTTCTAATTGGCCGACGGACAGCACCGACACAAAGAAGCACGAAACATTCTTAAGCACAAAACACGATACAGAAGGCCTGGGGTTTGACCATGTTAACAATCGATTGCTGATCGTGTGCAAAGAAGACCCTGGTACAGGACAAAAAAAGACCAGAGCCGTTTATGCTTTTGATTTAGAGACAAATGACATGGATGAAAGCCCTGTCCTTGTGATCAACCTTCAGGAAATTGAAGAAATGGCGCCGGACATTTCGATCAATAAAGCAATCAGAAAACTTACAGCCCCGCTAAAGAACCTGGGCGGATTTAAGCCGGCAGCCCTGGCGGTACATCCAATCACTCAGCAAATTTTTGTAATCTCCTCCGTCCGCAAAATAATGCTTGCCTATAATCAGGATGGCACATTGGAAGACCTCTGGGTGTTGTCTGAAGACGATTTCCGACAACCCGAAGGACTCGCGTTTATGCCCAATGGAGATCTGTTTATTGCAAATGAAGGCGGCAATGGAAGAGCTACCCTCATGCGATTCAACTATAAGTAAAAACGAAAACTTAATGCAGCTGAAAGCCGTTGATGATTGGTGTGGTTTGCTCCTCCATTTTTTCAGTGCATTATATAACTCCGGAAAAAGCCTTGCCAGCGCAGCTTTTAGTTGGCAGTGTTAAATGGCAGTGTTGAAAGGTAGTGTTAGTTTGCCTTTAGTTCACTGTCTTAAGCCCACCGATTTTTGTTCGCTGCATTTAGTTGGTTTATAACTCACCCAGATTAGTAATAATGACTAGTAGCCGTTCATTATTGGCCCTCCTTTTACTGGTATCAGCCTGTTCTACGTCTCAACCGTTTATCGCAGACCAGTACAAAGACTGGGAAACCCTTGAGGCTCCGCCCGCTTCTGAGCTTGAATACAAAGTATTCCTTATCGGAGACGCTGGTGGATCACCTCAGGATGAGCTTTCTTTTGCGCTCAAGATGCTAAAATCGCAACTGGCATCAGCCGGCGAAGACGCGGCTGTCGTATTTTTAGGGGATAACTTATACTGTTGCGGATTACCCGATTCTGCGAGCGAAAACAGGGCGTTTTCTGAAAATCGCCTGCTTGCCCAGCTAAACGCTGTGAAGGATTTTGATGGACGCGTAGTATTTGTGCCCGGTAATCACGATTGGAATCACTCACAGGCAGGAGGTCTTGAAGCCCTCGCTCGGCAAGAGGCCTATGTAGAGGCTTATCTGGGGGGTAAAAACGTATTTCGCCCCGATGACGGTTTCCCTGGCCCTGAAGTTATTAAACTAACAGATCGTGCCAAGTTAATCGTTTTAGATACTGAATGGTGGCTCACGAAACACGAACGTGGCGAAGGAGAATACGGCGACTTTGATATTGAAGAAGAAGGAGACTTCCTCGTTGCGCTCAATGAAGTTATTGAGGAAAATCGTAAAGAAAACTTATTGGTGGTTGGCCACCATCCTATTTACTCTAACAGTCTTCACGCCGGCAAATTCCCGCTAAAGACGCATATTTTCCCTTTAACTGAACTTGCGCCCAAAGCGTATCTTCCCCTGCCCATCCTGGGCTCACTTGTCCCAATTTTTATCAGATACGTTGGAGGCAAGCAAGACCTGGCGCACCATAAATATCGCTCTTTGACAAATGCGCTAATCCGGGTGTTTGGAGAACATGAGTCCTTGATCTATGCCTCCGGACACGAGCATAACCTGCAGTACATTCAGGATTTACACCACGACTATATCGTAAGCGGCGGCGGCTCACGCACATCTTATGTGGCCCGTGGCGGAAAAGCCGGCTTCACCTTCGAGACCCAGGGATTTTCCACGCTCAGCTATTATAAAGATGGCTCAATATGGATGAGCATGTGGGCGACAGATGCAGAGGGGAACGATCGCATTGTGTTTAAAAAGGAAATGCAAGGGCCGGCGCGCGACGCCCTCGACTCAGGTGTACCCGTTAATGAGAACATCGTGTACCCAGATTATTCGGATAGTACGTATGTAATATCTGCAAACGCAGGCTACCAGGCTGGCGGTCTCTATGAATTCCTGCTGGGTAAGCACAATAGAGACATTTGGGGATTGCCGGTTGAAGTCCCCTATCTTGACATGGGTGTTGCAGGTGATGGCCTCTCCCCTGTTAAACGAGGCGGGGGTATGCAAACCTTTTCACTTCGCCTCCAGGGCAACGATGGCTTTGAATACGTTATTCGTTCGATAGACAAAGACCCGTCGGTATCCGTCCCACCTGCCCTCCGAAAATCCTTTGTTACTGCAATCGTTCAGGATCAGATTGCGTCGATTCATCCGTACGGCGCCTTTATCATTCCCAAGCTGGCAACGGCAGCCGGCATCTATCACACAACGCCACAACTGGTCTATGTCCCTGACGATCCTCGCCTCGGTATTTATCGTGAGAAGTTTGGCAACCAGCTGATGATGTTCGAAATCCGTCCAAGCGATGATATGTCAGCTCTGTCGGAATTCGGAAATTCCAAAGATGTTGTCAGCGCCCATAGTTTTTACTCGAAGATCACAGACGACAACGACAATCGCCCGGATACAGAATCTTTTGTCAAGGCACGTCTTTTCGATATGCTTCTGAGTGACTGGGATCGGCATAGACTGCAATGGCGGTGGGCCGAGTTTGATGCGGAAGATGGAAAAGGCAAGATATACCGTCCGGTGCCACGCGATCGAGACTGGGCTTTCAACAAGTTTGATGGGGTCATGCCGGCGCTTGTACGGATTTCGTTTGATCCTAAATTCCAGGAATTTGACGACGGCTTTGGTAACATCAAGGGCCTGACCAAGAACGGACACTGGCAGGACCGCCGGCTCACGGCATCCGTATCCCGCACCGTCTGGCAAGAAAAAGCTGCTGAATTACAAACAGCCTTAACCGATGAAATCATAGATGCAGCAGTTCTTGACTGGCCCAAATCTGTCGTCGAATATCATGGTGATGAAATTGCCGAAACGCTAAAAGCAAGGCGCGACAAACTCCAAGACATCGCTGATGACTACTATGATATTCTGGCGCAATACGTCGATATCGTTGGATCGAATAAACACGAGCGGTTTGAAGTCAACAGACTCAATGACGACGAGACAGAGCTTGTCGTTTACAAAACGAGTAAAAAGGGTGAGATCAGGCAAGAGCTCATCCGCAGAACCTTTTTTACCGATGAAACCACTGAAATTCGATTATTCGGATTAGATGGTAATGACACCTTTGAAATCACAGGAAGAGCATTAACTGGTATTATCGTCCGCGTTATTGGTGGCGCGGGAGATGACAATTTTACTGATCACTCAGAAATCCTCAATGGAGGTAACCGGGCTATTTACTACGACACAAAGAGCAACAACGTAGCAACCGCCGGCCCAAATACCAAAGTTGTTTTCTCGAATGATCCAGGCATAAATGCCTATGACCAAAAAGACTACTTGCACGATGGTAAACTACCGCAGGTGTTTTTCGGCAGGAATCAGGATGATGGCCTCTTTGTTGGCGGCGGGATGAAGTTCGTCAAGCATGGATTCAGAAAAAAACCTTTTGATCGTTCTCAGAGACTGGTTGGTAATTTTGCAGCCAGAACCCAGGCATTTAATGTTGTATACACGGGGCACTTCACGGATGTGATCAAACGAACAGATTTGGTGATTGATGCAAATTACCGGTCACCAAAAAACTTTAGAAACTTCTTTGGCCTGGGGAATGAAACCATCAACGAAGCTGAGGATGCTGAGTTTTTTCAAGCACAGATGACCACCGCCCTCTTTGCGCCTTCTCTCATGTTATCAGATGGAACAGGTGCTTCTCTCAGTTTTGGTACGCTATTCAGATACGTTGATGTCAAGAATGAAAATGCTACCTTCATCGGACAACAAGGCATCTCATCACAGAGCTTTAGAGATCAAGTGTTCTTTGGATTAACAGGGGCTTTTGTCATTGATTTCTCAGACCATCCGGCAAACCCCAAGCAAGGATTTATTTGGGAAAACAATACAGAACTTGATGTAGGCCTTGCCGGCTCAGACGATATTTATACAACCCTGAGTTCAGCACTCACCTTTTATACTTCGCCGTCGCTATCTCCACAGGTTACATTTGCCATTCGCGCCGGCGGTGCGCACAACATCGGAGATTTTCCCTTTTATGAAGCCAATACCGTTGGCGGAAGAAGTAATGTAAGAGGCTGGAGAAGTAATCGCTTTGCCGGCCGTACAAGTCTGTTCACTAATATTGAAATGAGGACAAAGCTCTTCAATGTAAACTCCTACATTGCGACAGGTGAATTTGGTATCCTCGGATTCTTTGACAATGGCCGTGTCTGGACTGAAGAAGACGAAACAACCGGCAAGGTGTGGCACCAGGGATACGGGGGCGGATTATGGATGAGTCTGTTCGACTCAATCATTCTAAATGGCAGTATGGGATTCTCGAAAGAAGACGAGATTTTCAGCTTCCGCCTGGGCTTTCTGTATTAAGGTGTTCTGTATTAGGGAGATTATAAAGTTGGGTAAAATAGCCGTCATCCTGAACCTGTCGAAAAGTCTGCCCTCAACTTGATCGGGTTTCGAAATACAATAAAACGGTCTTTGGTTAACACAAGGGCATATAACTGTGATTCGTGAGATCCTTCGGCTTCGCCCAGGATGACGATTTCCTTCCTCGTATTTAAAAAATTGTCAGTGTACTGGCCAGTCGCTGATTTTTAACGAAACAAGTAAACATCAAACAGGCTCATAGTGTTAGATTCACTATGAGCCTGTTTGATGTCCTTACTATAAAGTCGACTTATTCATTTGTCCACTTTATCTGAAACTCGATCTCTTCCTCTTTGCCTGCTCTTTCGTGCTCAATACTATATGCAGCTCGCACGGGAACGTAAATACGCTCTCCTGCAATTTGAATTTCAAACTTCTCCCCTTGCTCCATCGCATCGGCCAAACGTCGTAATTTGGCTACGTATTCGGCTACTGGATACCCTTTTTCTATGTCGCGTTCTTTTTTGTCAGTCATTGTGTTGATTTAATTATGCGTAGATCTACGTTGAATATGTACCTGACGTAATGCGTTCTTCGGTTACTGGCAAAACCAATGATTATGGCTCAGAACAATAGGCTTTGATGCCGAGCGAAAACGCGTCAGTTAGTCACTAAACGGTTTATGCAGCACTGGTAAGACCTCGAATCATTGAAAACACAGACCCAAGTCGGTAAAATGAGTGCTTTCTCCTATCTCAGGTTGATGTGCTCCTGGATATAATAGACTGTCGCAACAAGTCGGTGCGCGTACGTAGATCTACATCACATAACTGCCCATCCCTGTACCAATCTTGATGTGCCATAAACCCCAATATGTATCGAATGCAATCAATACTCCCCTTTCGGCACCAACGGGTGGTTAGAATTACAGACACCGTCCAGCACACTAAATGCTGAGGACGATCAACTCGTCAAAATAGCGGTGCGAGATGTAGGTCCTGGCCTTACCATCAAGAAAAAGGAGGGTGTCCAAGCTCGACTTTGTCCTTTTGGACAAAGTCTCGAATATCGAACACCGATCAAGGAATGTCCAATGTTGAAGGGTTTTTAAGCGCTATCTCGATGTTAGACATACCTTTTGAGTCTTCGCCGTTTAAGTTATCCATGTC
>JBGCEN010000077.1:0-7953 GCA_045106435.1 Rhodothermales bacterium | reverse complement strand
GGTTCAATATGGCGCTGTCTCGGGCGTTAAACATTTTGCAAATCCGGTACACATCGCAAAACTGGTGCTCGAAAAAGGACAGCGACAGTATTGTTTTCTTTCAGGATCCGGGGCAGAGAATTTTGCACGTGATGCTGGATTCCTCGAAGTGACCAATGATTCACTGATTTGTGATCGGGAATTGCGTCGTTTCGAACTGCTCAAAAAGCAATCGATATACCACACCAGCCACCCTTTTTTACCAGGCAAAGAGGATAATCCAAGAGGAACTGTAGGTTGCGTCGCGCTTGACAAAAACGGAAGATTGGCAGCAGCGACATCTACAGGTGGCACACCATATCGTATTGCTGGTCGGGTAGGGGACTCACCGATGCCCGGCAGTGGATATTATGCAAATGGAATGGGCGCGTCTAGTGCTACGGGTTGGGGAGAGGCGATTGCCAGTGTCTCTATGTGTTATGAAGCGGTACGGCTCCTTGGTGACAAGACGGCTGGGGTGGCAGCCCTTGAATCGATCGCAATGCTGAACAACTTGATAAAAAATGAGGATGGCGCCGGCGCTACAGGCGGTATTATTTTGCTTTCAAAAAGAGGTGCCGGCGGATTTGCATTTTCTACACCCCGTATGGCCCGTGGAGGATGGTGTGAAGGCGGGGAATTATGGGCTGAGGTGTAGGGTAGGGTTGCGGGTTTAATGTTCAAGGTTTAGGGTTATGGTTTTAAGAACGTGAGCTGGTATGCATTGTTTGTAGGGTTTTTATCCTTTACATGAATTGAAGACGGCGATAGGAGAAAGCGGAAGGCGTATCCTATAATCGTGTAATTGGCTGGACGGGCAAAAGTCAGCGGGTTCTCTGGATCCAGAAATGATATCTGATAAGGCTTTGAAATGAACTGAACTTTGTTCGAACCTGTGGAGGCTTTGCGAGAAAATTGAAGAGGGACTGCCCCATGGTAACTCCACGCCGGCGACGCATTAACATCTTCATGCTCGTTTTGCAGCCCTTCATATACTGAGATGTCGTTGGCTTTGAGCAAGATATAGCGTTCAACAATCAAGTCTGTTTTGTTGGCATTCAAGCTATTACCGTGCAACTGTTCAACCTCCACTTCAAATGTGAATGAAGGCATCGGTCCGATGTCATATAAATAAGCTTCCAGATTCGGGACGGGTTTTTTTGAGCCATTATGGGAGTCTGTTTCAAACATCTCTACCTTGTTAATACGGTAGTCGATCGCAGATTTTTGACCATACGAAGATGAAGCACCTGGATATGATGTCAGCCAGAAAATCAAAAAGACAAATACGGCTCTTGACGAATGGCAAGGCTTCAACCACAAGCATGCTATGTCAAAAGATCTAAGCATAAGACATCGCAAAAGAAGAACCCATAGTGCAGCAAAGTTTATCAAACCCAAAACCCAAAACCCAAAACCCAAAACCCAAAACCCAAAACCCAAAACACTAAACAGAAATATTCAGACCAAACTGGAAAGTACGCCCTGCAGCCGGCTCGTAGTATCGACTACCAAACGCATTAACCACCACGGAGCCGTTGTACGTTTCGCCACTCAGGTTACTGATGCGAAAGAAAGGACGAAAGGTGATAGAAGGAAGGATAATTCCCTTGTGCCCAATGGTTAGGTCTAGTACGGCGTAGGCATCATTTTGCTCACTGTTGTCATCGTTTGCATAAAAAGATGATACGTGCTCAAATACTGGCTGAATCCAAATATCAGCAGCCTCAATGACGGCCCGGATATGCGTTCTACTATCGGGTAAACCAGGCAAGCTGTTGCCCCTTAGGTCAGAACTACGGAATTCGAATGCGCCAGAGGTATGTGTAAATTGCAAAGAGAGCCAGTCAGTTGGCCTGGTTTTCAGGGCCAGTTCAACGCCTTGATGCAGATTACGTCCGCCATTGCGATAAAACGTGCGGTCTCCGCCGGCTTCTGTTTGGAATGGGATCAGCAGATCATTGACATCCATAGAGTAGAGTGCGACATCAAAATGCGTTTGCCAGGTATTCAGATTGCCCCTTACGCCCACCTCGAATCCCTGGACCGTTTGCGGGTCTACGTCTGGATTAAAACCACCATCCAGTTCTGGTTTGTTAACAAGTTCTGTTGTGGTCGGTGTCTCGAATGAACTTCTGTAGTTGGTATAGAAGAGCAGGTTGTTCGCCTCAACAGAAAAGCCCACGGCTGGACTCAGTGCTGAGAAGGTTCGATTACCAGATTGGTCGCCATTGTCAAGGAATCTATCGTCCATCGAGAAGCGAACCTGGTCGTTTCTCAGGCCAGCAGTAAAACGTAACGGGCCGGCGATTTTTGCGTTCAAAAAGCCATAGACAGAAATATTGCGGACATTTTCATCTTGTGCCAGACTCACCTCCGTGCCTGGGTTTCCGCCATCATTCTCCACATTTCTGCGATCATCATCCTGAATATCTGCATCAAGTCCAACACCCCATCCAATCTTTTCCGTGCTGTTCTGCAAGGCGAGCCGAATTCCGTAGGCTGAGCGGTTCAGGTCTATGTAAGTGAATGAAAGGGGGTTGTCGAGATCTCTTACAAGCCCGTAGGCCATGGCAGATAATTCTCCGATATCTGTTTGATGAAGGAGGGTAGCGCCGGTTTGGAATTGAAGGCTCTGCTTGGCAGCCAATGTTGACAGATTGCGTGCATTGGCAAGTTTGGGATTTTCATCCACTTGCTCACGCGTCAGTGATCCCGGGTTCTTGGCATCCTGGTAAGCAAAAGCACTGGTGATGGTTAATATGGATCGGTTACTTAACGGCAGTTTCCCATTTAAAGCCGCTCTGGTAAATCGATTATTGCTGTAGTCTCGGTACCCATCTCTTCGGTCATCGCTCACAAATAATTGAAATCTGTTTTTACCAAGCTGGGCATTGGATTCAACATTGAATTGCCGAAGACCGTCGCTGCCACCCATGGCGCGCAGTCGAACGCCGTTGGGCATGTTCGTATTGGCCGACGATAGATATAAAACACCGCCACTGCCATTTCCCCAAAACAATGAGGAGGGGCCGCGGATGAGTTCTGCTTTTTCAACCATCGACGGTGACACGATATCAGACACCGCCTGCCCGTCTGGCATTGTTAAGGGAATACCATCGAGCAATATTTGGACACCACGTACGCCAAAAGCAGCACGCCATCCCATCCCTCTGATGGATATTCTTTCGCCGAGGGTGGCATTACCCCGGTCGCTGATGAAGAGTCCCGGCAGTTCACTGAGTATTTCATCGAGGGAGAGGCCTGGCTCGAGTTGCCGGCGGGTTGAAGATCTGGCCAGCGTAGTTACAGCAAGTGGTACGTTTTTACTTGTGAGCGCATTTGAACGAATTGCCTCAACCTCTATCGGAGGAAGTTCAATGGCTTGTGACGTATCTGTAGAATCCTGACCAACAACTGGAATGGCGGTGAGGCCAATTCCCATCAAAACAACCAAACTACGAATGAATCCTCGCATGAAGGATAATACCTAAAGACTGGTGGGAATTCTGGAGAGTGGAGAATATAACTACCAGCCGATTCTTTTTCCTGACGGACGGGGTTGGGGGGTCTTTTTAATGTCCGTACTGTTATCCGAATCCTTGTTGCGATCTCTTAGCCGGCGAAATAAACGTCTGCTTCTCGGTTTTTCTTCTTCCGCTTCTGCTGACAGATCATCTTCAAAATTTTCATCACCAAAAAGGCGGGCGGTTACATCATTTGTAGCTGCAGACTGAGCATTGATGGTAGTCGTGTTACCTGAAACCCCAACAGGCTCAATGGATGGATTGTAGTTGTCCTCCCGGTCTGTAAATATATAGTCAGATGCATCATCAATCATGCCTTCTGTTGCTGTAAGCATTCTACTTACAAGGCCTCCATTATCAATATCTACATCGTTATAATAATAAGCCAGAATCTCATCGTAGCGATTTCCTTTCTTGGAAAGCTGCAGGGCCCCCCATTGATTTAGGCCAACACCGTGGCCAAATCCTTTGCCAGAGAAAATGTACATCGCCGGTTGCACATTCACTTCAAAAAGCGTGCTTCTGAGCGTTTCACGTCCAAATTGTTCATTCACGTATAAACGAAAATCGTTACCAGACATGCTTTCCTCGCGATCGTCGGGCCCAGTAACAGCAATGTTTTTAATCCGGCCGTCTCGGCTTCTGCCCAGTATTTTGATCCCTGTTGCCTTGAATCGAAATTTATCTCCAAGATGTCTCAGCAACCGATCCCTGTTTATGGTAGACTCCCAGGAGTGGTTCGGGGAGTTAAAGTCGTACGGGTCGTCTTTGCCGCGCAAATAGGGCAGGATACGGGAGGCATTCCAAACATCTTCATTGTTGGCAGTGTGGCCCCCGCTGGATGCAAAATAAACAGCTTCGATCAACTCTCCGTTAAAACGCAGAACTTCGCCTTTTGTCTGTTTAACGGCTTCCATCACCGTGTTTGTAACAGAGCCTGTGCCTTTATACACCTGCAATAGTTCGTTGTCAGGTATGGCGTATTCAGGGCCGTGCTGGTTTTCAATTGCACGGTAAGCTAGTGTGCGGATACATACGGCAAGTGCTTTTGATGCCTCTAACTCGGTGAAATTAAACTCACTGGCCAGCACGCCTTCAACATAATTATCCAGCCCTACTTCATTAATGATGCTTAGCGTAGATGGCGTTGAAGGATCAACCTGAATCATAAAAGCGCCTTTGTACATGCGAGGGGATACAATGGCAGAGGCTTCGGCTACTTCTATGGTGATCTCTGCACCGGGCTGCTGATCAATGATTAAGGATCGCGCATAAATGCTGCCTTCGGGAAGTCGCAGGTAAACCTGATTATTGCTGGTCGTCAGGGTAAGCTTCTCGCGGCCTTTTAGCTGGGCAATCGGATTGGTTGGGTCGCCGGAGTAAAGATTGGCGGTTTGACTACTGCTTATGACAATGGTACGCGGCGAAATGTCTCTCAATACGCGTACGCGAACGGGCTCATTGTCTTGTTGAAAAGCGTAAAGATTAGCCGGGAGGAGAAAAATGCTGAGCAGCAAAAAAATACAGAAGCGATCTGTTGGGGCAGAACGATACATGGTTCTTAAGGTAAGTCTTTATTTATTTTGAATGTAAGATAAAAGAAAACCTACTAAAAAACCGTATTTTTTAGACATTACACCAAGCGCAATTTATAGCTAAAAACTGCGATCCCAAATCTGGTTACTTTTTCAAATCGACCATCAATCTTTCTTTGAGCAATTTGGATCGTTCCCGGCTTGCAATGACCTCGTGGTTGCCGGCGAGAATCAGTTTGTAGCGACCGCTAAACCAGGGGATCATCTCCTGAATCCGATCAACCTGCACAATGGCAGAACGGTGTATGCGCATGAAGGCGTCGGGATGTAAATGCTCCTCTAATTGTTCGAGCGTGTAGTTAACTATATGTTGCCTAATGCGCTGCTTCGGGCTCTCCTGGGAGTCATCAAGAATACAGAGTCGCGTAATGCCTTCGTTTATTTCAGCCGATATGAGGCGATGGACAGGTACAACCAAAATGCGATCCCGGTAAGGGATAGAGATTTGACGCATATAGGTCCTTTCTCCACTCTCTTTAACACTGGTTTTGTCCTTGGCCGCTGTCTCTGCTTCCTGGTTATCTAGCCAATCTAACAATTTGTTGAGTCTGGACTCTTCGCCCGTTTTGGAATCTGATGCTCTGTTGAGTTGCTCAGCGCGGCCAACAGATTCTTCCAGTCGTTTTTTATCAATGGGCTTAAGCAAATAATCCACCGCATTGGCTTCAAACGCCTTAAGCGCATAATTGTCGTATGCAGTGGTGAAGATAACAACAGGTTGCCGGTCTTTATCCAGCTTTTTTAATACTTCAAATCCATCGAGCTCAGGCATCCGGATATCCAGAAACAACAAGTCAATCTCATGCTTTCCTAGGAGCTCCAGTGTTTCTACACCATCGCACGCTTCTGCTACAATTTCCAGCTTGTTCTCATCTACAAGCGGCTTGAGCATACGTCGCAATCTTTTACGCGCGGGGGGCTCATCATCTGCAATTAAAGTCCTTAGCATAATCGTTTAATCTGTTCAGCGAGTGAATCAACTGTCGGATGTTTTTCGAGGGGAATCGTGGGGGGCTTCTGACAAGATAGCAGCCGGCTCATCTTCATTATGTACGCGCTCAGGTAAAATGAGTTTTACCTCTGTCCCTTTGTCAGGCGTACTGGACATGCGTAACAAATCAGGTCTACCGTATAATTTTTCCAGACGCATGGCGATGTTGCCGAGTCCGATACCATAGAAGCTTTTGTCTTCTGCGCCATCGAACAGATGCGGAATCCCCACGCCAGAATCCCAAACACAGACTTCTACAAAACCTTCTTCATTGGTTTTGCAGATAATCTTGAGTGTACCTTTGCCTCTTTTTTTCTCCAAACCGTGTTTGATCGAATTTTCCACGATGGTTTGTACAACGAAGGCAGGCACGGGGTGGTTTTGTACCGCCGGGTCGAGAAATTCGTCTACTGTTAATCGGTCTCCAAACCGCGCCTTTTCGATACTCAGGTATTGATTTACCAGATTGATCTCATCCTCAAGCGGGATAAAAGACCTGCTGCTTGTTTGGAGTGTGTGCCGGAAGATGGCGGAAAGATTTTGTACCGTTTCTTCTGCTTCTTCCGGACGTTCTTCGATTAATGAAATGATGGTGTTGAGCGCGTTAAACAAAAAGTGCGGGTTGATTTGTGCCCGGAGTGCTTTGAGCTCTGCTTCTGCGCTCATCCGAATGAGCATTTTTTCTCTTTCGACAAGTAGAAGTCGTTCTACCGCAAGCGCCAATTGTCCGCTTAGGCCGCGAAGTAAGTCGACATCTTCCAGGTTGTACAGCGCACGCCGGCGTTTTTTGGGACCCATGACAACCAGTCCTTGCATGGTGTCTTCGATCATAATTGGTATCGTGAGTGCCGCTTTTCGCTGGATGAGAATATCCTGGATTTCCTGGGGGATATCACTTTCATTGAGTTCAGGCGTCGACGACCAAAGGTGTCCGTCTTTTTCCAGGTCGGCCCATACTTGAGAGGCAATGCGTTCTGTCAGATAAGGGGGCTCAGGATGATAGGCTCCTGAAAACCAGGTGGATGCACTATCCGTTGGGCGAATAAACAGAAGTACTGATCGTGCATTGTATGCATCGCCAAGCAGGTGCGCTGTTTTTTGCGCCAAATCAGAGATTTTCAAAATGTTACCCATCTGCTCCTGGAAACGGAGCAATCGCTGCCGCATTGCCTGACGGTCTGTTGTGAAAAACCGGTTTGCATAAATACGGAGCCGGCGCGCTACCCGTTCAAATACAAGCAGCAGCAGCACAACGAAAAAGGCTGCCAATATCTTTTGCGACACAAAAAAGCCCGGCACATAGCGCTGCAGCAAGACGAGGCCGCCAATAAAAGCGAAGAAGATGAGGCCTAATACGGTTAAATAAGTCAACGCCCGGCTTAACACCTGGTCTATTTTCCCTTGTCGTAAAGTAGCCAGGGAAACGAGAATAACAGGGCCAAGCGATAGCAATTGAGCGCTTACGATGAGCCATGCAGCCGTTTTGTCTGGTACGGGTCCGAACAAGGGGAGGACGCCCAGTACGAGCAAGGCCATGAGTAACGAAATAACCAGTGTAATTGCGCTACCGGTCCGGCTCCATCCGCCTAGTCGTTCTTCTGCTTCTTCGGCGTTAATTACATACAAGGTAAAGATCAGCGCTGCGGCCGTAGCCACATAGCAACAGGCATAGAACAGAATGGGAGCAATGAGGCTGTTCAGCGAAAACGGCCCCAGGCTGCCTCGGAGCGCCGCTATACTGGCGGCAGCCCCCATGACCAATGTGGGCAGATATATAAGGAACCGAGCCCTCCCGAGCCTGCCGGCACCGATTAAGCGGGTA
>JBGCEN010000076.1:0-7966 GCA_045106435.1 Rhodothermales bacterium | reverse complement strand
TTATTTATGAATCTGAAAACAAAAGGCTTTGGTCAGCAGACTTGCATAAAAAGGTGTTGTGGGATTCTACTTCTTTCAAGAAAGCGTTTCCTTGTTTGATATACGCCAGTCAAAAAACAGACATTGCGTTCAAAACTGCTGTGGCTTCAAAAATCATCAGCTCCGGATGTCAATTTGTTGTTTGTGGGGGGATAGAAGGTGAGGTGTGGCATGATGTAATTGGCGACACAATATTGGCGGCTGAAATGATTGGTGCACATGAGCCCCAGACAACAATTATGACTACCTGTCACACCCAGGACAGCCTAAAGGAATTGGCCCTGTTCTTCATTTGCTCAACGTTTCTTCCAGAAGAAGACAATCCGCAAAGTTTTTTTGAAATGAGATCGGTGGATTATCTTGCCCTATTTGTAGGGGATTCAGCAGAAAAGCCTGAATTAGAGGCAAACATGTGCTCCTACCTCAAAGAAGAGAATAGTTCGGCTTAAAGGGCTTTATTGTAATGCCAGCATTGGCCGGCTCAAAATGTATAGGTTTGTGCTTGCCTATCCAATGACGTCTTTATTACTTTGAAGAGACGCTCAGTCCTTAGCTCTGCACGGCTGTATGTCAAGCCGTTATGTGTCTTTCGTTTCATGATAAAACAAATGCCTGATCTCGTTTATGGATAACTTTCAGTACATCAAGAGCGGCGAAGGGGAGAACTACGACTATTCCCAGGATCACTGCTTCGTAAAGCTTGACTCCCGTGATACAAAGGGAGAGCTATCGATGGTCGAGGACACAATGAAGCCTGGATTTTTTCTCGGGCGACATCATCACAAAATTATGACCGAGATATTCTACATTCTCGAAGGCGAGGTGGCGTTCATTTTTGATGATAAGACGGTTTTAGCAGTAGCCGGCGATACGGTCACAGTCCCTCCGCATGTATGGCACGCGGCAAAGTGTGAACAGGGTGGTAAAATGCTGACAATCTTTCAGAAGGGCCGCTTTGACATCTACCTAAAGCGACTGTCGGAGATGACGGAGGAGCAATTTCAGGATGGGGGACTTATGCAGGCTCTAGCTGCGGAGTTTGATATATATGAAGCCGGTTAAAAGGGGCGCCGCCAGGGCCGGCCCCGCAACCAGCGCTTTCACCTGACCATAGCTTGTTCTTGCAGTGGTGAAGGTCGTTGTCGCGTATTCAAATCGTAGACGGGCATCAACATAATTAAGGAGATCATAATATGAAGTACCACAAATTAGGACGTAGCGACTTAGACATTTCAGTGATTGGTCTGGGTTGTATGGGCATGTCTGATTTTTACGGCTCAGGAGATGAAAGCGAGTCGATTGCCACGATACATCGAGCGATTGAATTAGGAGTTAACTTTTTCGATACAGCTGATATGTATGGCCCGTTTACCAATGAGATGTTGGTCGGTAAAGCCATTGCTGATCGGCGAGACAAAGTGATTGTAGCCACGAAATTCGGCGTCCATCGCAATGAACAAGGCGAGTATTTAGGTCTCAACAGTAAACCTGAATATGTGCGCTCAGCTTGTGATGCCTCATTGAGCCGGCTGGGCTTAGATTGCATTGACCTTTATTACCAACATCGAGTTGACCCTGATGTACCGATTGAGGAAACCGTGGGAGCAATGGCAGAATTGGTGAAAGCCGGCAAAGTGCGTTATTTAGGCTTGTCAGAGGCAGACCCGGAAAATATTAGGCGAGCGCACGCGGTGCATCCAATTACGGCTTTGCAAACCGAATATTCCTTGTGGAGTCGTGAGCCAGAGACAGAGATTTTAGCCACCATTCGCGAGCTGGGGATCAGTTTTGTGTCTTATAGTCCATTAGGTCGCGGTTTTTTGGCTGGACAATTTAAAAAGTTTGAAGACTTGCCGGAGGGTGATTGGAGACGAAGCAGCCCCCGTTTTCAAGGTCAAAATTTTGATAAAAACTTAACCCTTGTGGGGCGCATCACGGAGATTGCTCAGGACAAGGGTGTTACGCCGGCGCAATTAGCCTTGGCCTGGGTGTTGGCGCAAGGCAAGGATATTGTCAGCATCCCCGGCACCAAACGCCGCACCTACCTGGAGCAAAACGTCGGTGCGGTTGATGTTATTCTAACGGAGGAAGATTTAACCCGAATCAGTCAGGCGTTTCCAATGGATGTGGCTGTTGGGGCGCGGTATTAGGGCTGGGCTTTAGTTCTTTGACAAGCTGATCCTGACGAGTAAAACCACGTCATTCTAAGCGTAGCCGAAGAATCTCACGAATCACAGCGAAGCCCTCAAGTAATTCACTGAAACGGATTCATGGTATTTCGAGAGATCCCCCAATCAAGTTGAGGGCAGGCTTTTCGACAGGCTCAAGATGACGGCCTGTTAAGTCGTCAATATCAACTTGTCAAAGAACTTAGTACTCGGTCAGCAAACTCTATTTATTGATGTTCATGGGTACAAGGGGTACGACATGTTCGAGGGGGACGAAATATTCCCTAATCCTGTTTGATCGTACTTATCGAACCCTTCGTACTTCTCGTACTGCAAATCACCTATACTTAATGTATTCGCTGACAGAGTACTAGGATGTTGTCTTGAAATAATGTGCTTGTATACACTGTTAAATGGTGACAAACAAAATCATTTTAAATAGGAATTTATGGCTACAAAGCGGGTATTTTTTACTGGAGGATCGGGAAAAGCTGGCAAGCATGTTATACCCTATCTCCTAGACCAGGGGCATCGGGTAATGAATGTCGACCTGGTGCCTTTGGACTATCCAGGGGTGGATAATCTTCAAGCCGATATTACTGATTCAGGGCAAATGTTTAATGCCATGAGTTCGTATGCGGGCTTAGATGAATTGGAATTGGGCAATGGCATACCCCAATTTGATGCCGTTGTACATTTTGCTGCCGTGCCGAGGATCTTAATCAATCCTGATAATGAAACGTTCAGAGTGAACACCATAGGCACCTACAACGTGATAGAAGCGGCTGTAAAGCTTGGCATCAAGAAGGTCATCATTGCTTCATCCGAGACCACATACGGTGTCTGTTTTTCAGATGGCAAGACGAATCCCCACGCGCTGCCGCTGGAGGAGGACTATGACGTGGATCCCATGGATAGTTATGGATTGTCGAAGGTTGTTAACGAGAAAACCGCGCGCAGCTTCCAGCGCCGGTCAGGGATTGATATTTATGCGCTCCGTATTGGAAATGTGATTGAGCCACACGAATATGCTGAACTGTTTCCAGGTTTTTTCAAGAATCCTGAAGTGCGCCGGCGCAATGCCTTCTGTTATATTGATGCGCGTGATTTGGGGCAGATTGTTGATCTGTGTTTGAAAAAAGACGGCCTTGGTTATGAAGTCTTCAATGCTGGAAACGATAACAACAGTGCAGTTATTCCCAGTAAAGAACTCGCTGAGCAGTTCTTCCCCGGCGTGCCTGTTACCCGTGATTTGGGCGAGCATGAAGCATTGTTTTCAAATCGTAAAATTCGAGAAGTGCTAGGGTTTAGAGAACGCCATAACTGGCAAAAGTACCTAAACGCCGATTGACAGCTAATTTGCTCGATCTATTTGCATGCAAACTTAATTTTCCATCATTATCTATTCACCGTAGGAGTGATTTAGAATCGTACAGTTGGAAACAGGAATTAGCGGATGTGGAAATAGATCACCATCTTGAAGTAGAGATGAATATCTGAGTTGAACGTGAACATCCTTAGAAAGGGACCCCGTCTCTGAAAAATGGGTGTTGGGCAATCTCATTGAAGATTGCTAAACATCAGTTATAATATGATCTCAAACAAAAGGTAATTATGAGTAAAGGGAAAAATACCAAGAAAAAAGGAGCCAAAACAATAGCCGCAAAAACGATGAAGGAAAAAAAACAGGCTAAAAGAGATAAAAAAATCAAAAGAATAATGGGGGGATCACCCCAATGCCTCTCTGATAAAGACAGAAAACCTTTGAGCCCTTTCAATTCATTTATAATCACCTATACTAAAGCTTGACGTTCAGTTTCCAATCCGACCTTGTTGAGGTTTTATGCCATGCCAAAATCGACGACCGATCGTGCTCGATCACAAGCTAGCGAAATAATGACGATCCTTGTGGTTGGCGCGAGTGGGGCAACAGGGCGACTTCTCGTAGCACAGTTGCTTGATCGGGGGCATCAGGTTCGTGTTGTTATTCGATCACCCGACAGGCTGCCCGACACGATCAAGCATAACGACAACTTAACCGTAATCGTTGCAAGCGTTCTGGATCTCAGTGATTCCGAGATGGCGCAGCACGTTCTCGGCTGCGACGCTGTTGTCTCTTGTTTGGGCCACAACATGAGCTTCAAGGGTGTTTATGGCCAGCCGCGCCGGCTTGTTACCGATGCCACTCGTCGCTTGTGTGCGGCCATCAAGACAAATCGTCCGAAGGGGAGCACAAGGTTCGTTCTCATGAATACGACCGGCAACCGCAATAGAGATCTTGAGGAGACCATCTCCTTTGCGCAAAAATGTGTGATCGGCCTGCTGCGTTTGATGCTTCCGCCGCATGTGGATAATGAGCAGGCGGCAGACTTTCTCAGATGCACCATTGGTCAGCATGACCACGAGATTGAGTGGGCTGCCGTTCGGCCTGATAGCCTTATTGACGAAGAGCAAGTCTCCGGGTACGATGTGTATCCATCGCCGATTAGAAGTGCGATTTTTGACGCCGGCTCAACGAGTCGAATCAACGTTGCCCATTTCATGGCTGATCTTGTCACCCGTGATGATGCGTGGAGCAAGTGGAAAGGACAGATGCCCGTGATCTACAACACGACAGAGCATTCTCAATAAACCTTAGGCACCAGTGGCTATCGTCATCTAAAAAATACAAGAGTTGTTGAGATTTCTCTTTTGCAAGAGTACCTTATATAACTGGCATCAGGCCCCTCATCTAGTAACCCATTGCAGTTGCGCTAGTGTCGTCAAGAGTTCGGCAAGGAATTCGGCAGCGTCTAATGAAAAGCGCCTCGTTAAAATCAACATGACAGATCAGAGAACGCACAACCAATCTCCAAAACATCTTATCAGATTAGCGTACTTGTTTATGGCCCTGTTTATTTTCTTAACGGGATGTACGACTGTAGCGCCCCAAATCCATGTGTCCAGCTCATTTGATGATCAAAAGGGCAAATTAGCATGGCCATCAGAAGGAACCATCATTGAGTCATTTGGCACTGTGGTTAACCCAGTTTATGGTACAAAAACGAAGAATCTGGGCATCCTGATTTCTACCAGAGAGGGGGCAGAAGTAAAGACTGTATACGATGGGATGGTTGTTGACATATTGGCTATGCCAGAATTTGGTAATGTAATTACAATTAGCCACGGAGACTATACGACAGTCTATGGCAATCTGTCCTTCATGAATGTTACTGAAGGGATGAGTGTCAATGCAGGAAAGCATATTGGAAACTCTGGTACGGAAAATGAGCCGAAAGGAGAATCAGTTTTCTTTGCTGTATTCCAGGACGGTGTTGAGATCAATCCGGAAGTATGGCTTAAAAAAGAATGAGGTTTTGTCATAACAAGCGCATGTATGGCGGGCGCAATTCTTACGGCTCATTGCTTGCGCTTGATGGAGTGGAGATGGCCTCAAGCCGTTTACGCCACCGGCCTTTTTTACCGGCCCTATAGTGCTTCGCCCGCCACACGACGGACTGCCTCTATCATTGAGTCACTACTCAATCCTGCCGCACGACCCAGGCGAAGAGCTTCTTCGAGTTCGATGCCTCGATGCCGGACGAGATAAGTTGCCCAAACGCCACCAGCTCGATTGGAAGAACTGCAGTGGAGTAAAACCGGTCCTTTTGTTTCTGCCAAAACTTCCGCAAGGCGATCAGCATCTTTCTTTGAAAAGGTATCCGGCATGACAGGGATGTTGATGAAGCGTAAGTCCAGAGTCTCCATCAGGGCGGGTTCGTCGAAGTCGAGCTTTTCCATTTCTTGCGGCCGTCTGAAGCTGATGACGGTTTTTATGCCGGCTTCTTCGGCCAATCGTTCGAAAGCGGTTGAGTCAGGCTGCCCACTAAAGAAAAAGTTTTTATCCTGAAAGAGGTTGTTAATGTCCCCCCATCCCTGGAGCGGAGCAGCTTCTTCAATTGCAACAGTGGATAAATGTGGCGAGACGCAAGCGCTTACCAGTATAATGAACGCTACATAAATCAAGTGCTTTATATGATGCTTCATCGACAAGAAGTTTTGGGGCTTATGAGGGATTCTATATAATTCTTTTCAACGCCTGCCTTAAAATATGGTTTGGAGAAATGATGTTATTGCAGTTTGAACAAACCTGTTTTTTTAGGGACAAAGGTAGTGGTCTGTGAAGTCCTCTGTCAGAAAAAAATGAAGTAGTGTGGTTCATAGGTACGAGAAGTACAAAAGGTTCGAAGTGTACGAAATACGTTTGGTTTCAGTAAATTCATACTCTTTGTACCCATCGTACGCTTCGTACCATGCAAAGACGATGCTTCATGTATTTCGCTGACAGCGTACTAGCCCAAATGCATAACAAGTGCATATTAAGGACTTAAATGATTGGCGGTGACGGATTGAAATATTTACGTTCTGATTGTCGAGCGAAACTTGCTGTTAATCCACCGCTATCATAATGCTTCATCCCAACGAATAGGGCAAGAATTTACTACCGAACAAGGTACCCATGACAGATCATGTGTTAACAGAAAAAGAAGTGCAGATATCCTGTAAAACATGTAATGCGGATCTGTTGGGCTCTTACTGCGCGCAATGCGGTCAGAAAAACCTTGCGACCCGGTTTACTTTACGTTCAGTGATTACAGATGCAGTCGTGCAATTCCTTTCCCTGGATCGAGGGCTTGTCCATACCGTTGTGTCACTTATTCGAAAGCCGGGAGAAGTTGTTCAGCAATATGTATCTGGAAAAACCATCCTGTTTTCGAATCCATTTCGCTATTTTTTGCTGTGGATTACGGTTGCTCAGCTTATTGCTTTGTGGTCTGGAGCAATGGAAGATTTTGCTGAGGGGTTTGCTAACGGTGGGGGTGATGAGATTGATGCCAACAGATTCATATCTTTTTGGACCACCTATTACGTTCTTGGATTAGCTGGATCTTTCCCCTTTTTGGTACTTGGGACGTATGTGTTTTTCTTGCGTTCAGAGAGGAATATTGCTGAACACGCAATATTTCATTTATTCCTGAGTGGTCAGTTTGCTTTATATGTAGCACTTGCACTAATCGTCCTGGGCACGTTAGGAGACAAGGTAGGATTTGTTGCAACTGTTATTGCTTTGGTAGCAGGAATTACAGGGGTGATGAGGGCTTCTTCCCAATTCTTTAACGTCGGAAAATTCAAGGCCATCGTATTTACACCATTAGCGCTTGGCATGGCCTGGATTGTTTATGGTGGTGCCATACTGCTTACCCTTAAATTTATATTTTCAATGTTTTAGCGTTGTGCGGTAGTATTCATTCACGAACAGCAGATGTGTATAACCAGGGCTTGGACGGCTGGCTAAACGTAGAGTCTGTGCTGGGTTTTGTCATCCTTTTGGAAATGAGGCGGCCTTGCAGCGTTCATGTATAGCTGTAAGTGTTTGAGGTAAGAAGACTGCATAACAACTTCATGATTACATACAGAATAGATTCCAGCTTCTCAGACATTATTGGCCTACTTATCAGGTCTCGTGAATGCCCGGATTGTACTCAAAAGATGGTTATGAAGACTATGAAGGAGCTGGCAAAATCGAGGTAGTCTTTTTCATGGAATAGAATTGAATATGATGAGGATGCTTTGTCTGTGCGATTCGAATTTTCTTGCAAGAATTGCGGCGCCCATGTCAAGCCTTCAGATCAACCCTTGAGATGGAAAGAATAATAATAAAGATTCACTGAAGACACTTCGGAAACAGCTTCATGAAAGATCGAGCATGATGCTTATAA
>JBGCEN010000075.1:0-11520 GCA_045106435.1 Rhodothermales bacterium | reverse complement strand
TTCACATCCTCCAGAACGGTACGCTTGCTATCACCCTCTTCAAAGGATTTGGTAAGATTGTGAACACTAATTAACGGGGGCTGCTCCATAGAATTGAAAGGTCTGAAGAATCGTATCAAAGCTCGTCGGTAGAACGTAGTTAGATCGGATTGTTCCAGACGCTCTGGCCCCAAGAGCCTTTACGCAGATTCGTGGGCAATGGAGTGACGTGTTCATGCATAGCAGGGGCTTTATGCCGGCCGACTTGCAGCAATTTAGAACCAGCCCTCAGCACTATTTTTTCACCACCTCAACAACAACAGGGCCTTTCGTTTTAAGCAAGCAAGCCAAACGATGCGTCCCTGGCTCCAGATGGCAGACCTCTTCCAGTGTCCAGCCTTCTTCATCCTCATCCATCTCATTTAGATGCTCCTGTCCTGAAATGATTTTCACAGGATCATAGCCGCAGCGTCCACTTTCACATTCGTAGTGAATAGGCACGTTATTATTACGTGCGATGTTCAACACATTGTCATCTGGTGTTACAGGGATGGCGCTACCGTGACCTACAAACGTAATCGAGGGACCGGTTGCCGAACTTGCCGGCGCTGATTCCTGAGTAGCCTCTGGTGCTGCTTGTGCAGGCATCTCTTGCGCTGGCGTAGGTGCAGGAGCCGGCAGCACAACCGATACGTGATTGCTTTTTACCACCTCTGTTCCAAGACGGAGTTTGAACAGGTACTGCCCCAGACGAATCACATCATCGTGCTTTAACGGATATACGGTCTTAACTCGCAAATAAGCATGATTCAGGCTCATCAGGTCTTTAAGAAACAACTTGCCCGCTTTCACAGACACCGCCAGATGCCGGCGGGATAATATACCGTCCTCGGCATCGAGGGTGATATCAGGTGCATCTCGGCCCATTACAATGGTGCCTTCAGAAAGTGCATACCGTTGCTTCAATGTGCCCTGATGATCGTATTGAAGACATCCCCACTGTCCCTCCTGCAAACTAAACACGAGGAACTGCCGGCCCAGTTGAATCAAATCTCCATTGGCAATTTCGATCAATTCTCCCGGAGGCAATCGATAAAAAGAACCCGTTGTACTCCCTTCATCTTTTAAGTTGAAGACACCGTCTTTAAAGAAAACAGACGCATGACTTTCGCTAAGAGAGGCTTCTCCCGGGAAAACGATGTCTGTGTTCTGCCGGCCAATCGTCGTTTCCTGGTCTTCTGAAAGCACAAACTCATCTTCTTCCAGACCTGTTTGCGTGATACGAATTAACCTTGCGGGGCCTTCAGATGCCGACTCTGTTGCCTCGTTGGTACTTCCCGTCACTTTATCTCGAATGAAAGAAGCTGATGCCTCTGCGCTTGTGTTTTCATCAGCCTTCGCCTCATCCACTTCAGCATCTGTCAAAACAACATCAATTTCCTGCCGGCCTTCCAGTTTTTGCTGGATTACCTGAGCTACAAAGACACCATCTCGTAAAGCCGATTTTATATTGCCCGGATGGCGTATTTCCCTGAATGTGGCCGGATCTGCATCAAAACGATCTGCCTCTAAATATCGCTGACTTAAGATGTCGCCAACGAGATACACATTGCGCTGCTGCGTTTCAAGCAGGGGCGATACCACCATTTGCTTCTTATTCTTCGGACCACCTGTTGCCATGTGAATGCCGAGACTATTCAGGAACTGCTCTGGAATATCTTCTCCAATACAAGCGATGCAGTTCTTTTTAAGAAACTCCAGATGAGTCGTTTCGATGGATCGTCCTTCAATGGTGCGCCGATCTACCCGAATGGACAGATACTCAGCGCGCTCGGGCCCAGACACGATGGCCACTGGTTCGCTTTTGGGGTAATAACGGATGTTACCATTTCCCAGGTACGCATTAAAGAATACTTCGGACAAGGCCTTGGATACCTTGGGCATCTTATCGCCGCGGTACGACCAATAAACGGGGCATTCATCATTCGCTGCCATTTTAGCATCTGAAATCGCAATCACTGCTTCAGCTGCAGACGTACCGCCACCAACAACACACACAGGGCCGCCAACATAATCGGCAGCATTATCCAATCGATAACTGATTCCATCTGTATTGCCTGGAATATCAAAACGCCTGGGAACGCCTCGCCCAATCGAAAGCACCACATGGCGAGCCAACACCAATTCCTCACATTGTGCCCGGTGATTCCACGTTTTCACCTCAATCAGATCGTTGTCCTTACGCGTAAGTCCGGTGAGTTCAATGCCTATTTTTGCCGGCACATTGTGCTTTCTATACAAAGCGCGCCAGGTTAAACAGATATCGTCTTTATCTATGGCTTCAAAATGTAATGATGAAACCAGCGGACCACCGGCAGGAAAACGCATCTGATCTCCGCCACCAAAATGAGGCAGTATCAGTTTGTCTTTTGCATAATCCCGGATACGCTTCATCAGGTCGTCATAGTCGACCACCAAAGCAGAGAGCCCCAGTTCTTTTGCCCTAAATGCAGCAGCCGTACCTGCCGGCCCACCTCCCACGATCAGCATATCCAATACTTCCGGAAGCTGAACAGGCGCGTCCAGTTTTAGCGTACCGTCTGGTAAAACATCTGCATTCATAGTGTATTGGCGTCACAGAAACGGTGTCACTTTTTCTGTGACGTGTTCTGGGTTTAGGGTTCTTATTTGGAAGGACCTGCGTTAAATAGCAGGTGTTATTCGAGAAGAATCTTTGTTGTGGGGCCCAGTTTGAAAACGGTGCCTTTTTCGATTTTCTCTTCCCCTTCCACAGCGCGTTCACCGATAAAGGTGCCGTTTCGACTCTCCAGGTCTTTCAGAAAAACACCGCCGGCTTCTACACGCAATTGGGCATGTCTGCCAGACATATATTCATCCTTGATCGGCACATCGCTTGCTGCTGCCCGCCCAAGAACATACGCACCGGCTTCCAGCGTTACACGCCGGCCCTCTTCTTTCACATTGTTGATGACAATCGTGCAGGATGGCACAACCAGCTCCTCCGGCACATCGTGTACCTCTTCGATAATAATGTGATCATCTGCATCAGGAGAAGCTGGCATGACCGGTGAATTTGTGATCACCGTATCATCATGGCCCGGTATTTCAGGCAAAGCATCAAAACTCTGACCGTAGGTTGTCTTTGTACCCGGTGCTTCTCGTGTAACATTTTCATCTTCTATGCCCGGAAGCTTCCCTGTCGGCATCACAAACTCTTTCTGGTACGTTGTATGCCCACCAGCTGATTTGCTTTGCTGCGCCGGCTTTTGAGGGGATGTCGGCACAAAATCAGCCGGCAAAACCTGGAAGATCATATCTACGTCATTTGCAAAAGTAATAACCGTCAACTTGCTTAAACGCACCGGCGTTGATACGCGGGTTTTGTCTACAAATGTCCCATTGCTACTTCCGAGGTCTTCGAGATAAAAATGCTGTCGCCCTTCATCAAGGAAGATTCTTGCATGATTGCTAGAAACGGTATGCGGATACAACGTGATATCGCAGTGGGTATCCCGCCCAACTACGGCTTCCTGCTCGATAATAAATTCTGTGCCGGCCAGGGCACCTGTTTGGGAAAACAGCTTTGCTTTCATAACTACGCCATCATCGTTGAGATATCTTTTCGCTTCGTCCTGCTTTTTAAAATCAGAGATACGGCTTCTAATCAGAATTAGTGCATATCCACACTGTTAATCTAAATAAAGCAACAAGTTAGATCGCTGCGATTTATCGGGATGAAAAGCGTGACACGTAACGCAGGTGTTTGAAGCGAGATCATCAGTATGACACGTTTGACAAGAGGTAATAGCCGGCAGATTATGGATTTCCGCTCGATCCACTTCAACAGGAGGCAAACTGTCTATCACCACAAGTTCACGTATCGGAATTTCGTTATGGCAATCCACGCACCTTGCCTGAATGATGTGCGCGCCGTGGTCAAAATCTGCACGCAGCAGGGTCTTCTGATCTGTCTGTACCCGCTTGATGGTTGCTTTATCCACAACGTGGCACGTCTGACAAGGCTGTGTAAGGCCATCAATTACGCGTTCATACGCGCCTAACTGGTCGGCTGACAAAGAGGTATTCAAGGCAGATGCACTTACAATAAACTGTGTCTCATCCTGTGACTGCAACGGATCATTGAGTTTATTTTCAACCTGCAGAAGCAACTCTTCAGCCGCCCTCAATTCTGTTTGTACCTGACGGCTCGGCTGATTTCTTAATTCCTCCGTATATGCCCGCAGGGTTTCAATGGCCTCTTTGTAAAGTACGGCACTATTTTGCGGCGCCACATCTGCTGATGTTAACAAGAGGTCAGCGAGATTTGAAGAAGGGTATAAAACATTGCGTAGCTGCCTCAAATTTTCCAACACCCACGGATCTGCATGATAAACAGGGCGCTTCCGCACTGTATTGCCGCGCGACTGAAATTCTTCCGGGTTTGTAAAAAACGACCACCGTGTTCCAGGCAATTGCTGGTTTTGAATCGTACCTAACGTCTTTACCCCCGGAGTGGATGCTGCAGCTATATTTACAAATGGCGTCCCGTCACTGGTTGACAAGTGGCAGCTGTCGCAATGTCGCTCAAAACTAATCGGCTGAAATCCTTTGCCATCTTCTTCTGCATTGTGGCAATAGAGACACGTCTTTTCAATGTCGGCCAGTTTTTCTTTGCGCTGAAGCTCGCTTACATGTAGTACATGGGGAAATTTGATATTGCCTTCGTCCACCAGTTGCTCCGCCACAAATTCGAATTCCGGATGCTCTGCGTTAAAGCTGCCAAAACCATGGCATGACTCGCACTGTGCATCAGCTACGATGGTCGCCGGCGCATCCCTCCCCTCATGCTCCGCGTGACATGTGGCACAGTTTACCTCATCCACAGATGGTATGACGCGACTAAAATCATTGGAACGGTACAGATAGTGTGCTTCGAATGTATGAATACCCAGGTCATCCCCAAACTTCTCATGGCATACCTGGCACTTCTGGTCTGTCACCCCTTCAGTGGGCGTGTGGCAGCTTGCGCAATCGGTGGCAATGCCGGCGTGATTTGAAGAAATAGGCCCACTCACAATGGACTCCCCTTTGAACAAAGTCACATCCAACACAAAAAGCCCCGCAACGATGAGCGCGCCAACCCCACCGACAAGGTAAAGCAGTCTCTTTGACGTCAGTGCAGGATAACGCTTGGCCACTGGCAACCCAATGCGACCAAAAGCGCCTTTCTTCAATTTATTTCCGAAGTGATCTCCCATTCAGTTTGAAAATTTCTCCTGTAGTGGTTAGTGGTTAGTGGTTAGTGGTTAGTGGTTAGTGGTTAGTGGTTAGTGGTTAGTGGTTAGTGGAATTTATGTTTTAACATGAAGCAGGCCCTCGCAAATTGAATTAAAAAACTAACCACCAAAAACTAATGACTAACCACTAGAAGTTAGTAGTAAACAACCGTGAGCACATGGATGACCAATAACACGAGGATCAATAGTGCAACTGGAATATGAAGTATCAGCCATGCGCGCAGGGTCTTTTGCAAGGTATAGTGCGCGTCGATTTCGAGTTTGGTTTTGTAGATCACTTCCAGTTCATCCAGTTGATTTTTGTCTGCAGCATCCAGGTATTTCCCCAAATGAGCAAAGGGCAGCAAATCTCGGCGAATGGTGCCGGCAACATCAACAAAGAATATCCACCTGAACTGAGGCGCTTTAAATTTACTCGCGACAGATTGGTGAAACAGGTCTTTCACTTTCTGCCCACTTTGGCCGGCCAGTTTTTCAGCTCTTTTCTCGAGGCCGGCGATTAATTCTGGTATGCGGTTAAAATTTACTTCTGTTGAAAGACTGCTATTTAATATCGTAGGAATCCATTTTTGCAGCACGCTACCAAGAAGCCCGGTACATACAATCCATATACTCAAAGCCCAAAGCCACCATGTGAGCACACCCTTTGGCACATTAAAATTGATATGCATCAATACCAAAATCAGAAACAGAGTCCCGCCATACACATGCAACTGCAGATAATTCCAGGCGCGTTGAAAACGATTCACACGAATGACCTTTCGTCGCATGCCATAGAGTAGTGCACCGACAAAAAGCACAGCGGCCGCGATGCCATATCCCAATCCCCAGGTGCTTCCCGGATCGAGGTCTCCCCACATCATGTTTACGAGGTAGAGCACGCCACAAACAGCCAGGAAAGCGCCAAATCCTTTTAGCCAATCAGGAGACTGAATCCACTTGTTGGCCCACGTTGATGCCCCGGCCCGCTTCTTTTGATAAATCGCTATCTTTTTCATGCATCCGCCTGTTTAATAGAAAGCAATTCCTGAAAGTCATCCAGGCTACCAACGCGGAATGCACAGGCATGAGGGCAGCTATTCACACATGCCGGCCCTGCATCAGACGTATAACAAAGGTCGCACTTACTCGCAACCTTCCGCTCCCTGCCCCGCAGCCATTTAGGAAAGGCATCATCCGACCATTTCTCTTCTGTCTCGTGCATCACAATGGCATCGTACGGGCACTTGTTCGCACAATTACTGCATCCGATGCACAAGTCATCATCAATTGCGACCACCTCGCCCACATTGGTTCGCTTGATGGCACCAGTTGGGCAACCAATCAAACAGACGGGATCCTCACAGTGGTAACAGGAGCGCGAGATCAGGAAGTTGTCGTACTTCTCTCCTTCCCGCACAAATCGGGGCCGGCCACCGTGTGTATTGGCGCATCCTTGCACACAATCATCACACCGCGTGCACACGTCCAGATCGATGACCAGCATGCTGTTTCCTTGCACGAGGCCCTTGGCAAGCGAAAACTCGATCAGGTCTGCCTTATCGAGATGCTGCTGCGTATGGCCGGCGTCTTTTATCGAGGCCACTGCAAAATCCCACAATTGCCGCGTTACGGTAGGCTGGCTATCGAGAAGCGTATCAAAATCCTTCTTGGGAATCTTGACAAGTTCAGTATGCCCAACCGATACACCCGTGTACTGCATGGTATCGATGCCATCGATTAACAGTCCTACTTCGCCAAGGGTCATCCCTTTGCTCAGGTACGACACCGTGAGCTGTTTTTCGCCAAGCGTCTGCATCAACTTTACAAAACCAGACCGCACCAGATATAACGCATCTGTTGCCCCGCCTTCTTCGGTAATCACATCACCCGGCGCATAAGAAACAAGCTCAACGCGTTCTGCAAGTTTATCTAAAAACGCAGGATCAACGTGCTTGAATAGTGGCGTGGTAGCCAACTGCGTTTTAAGGGCGCGGGATCGGTACAGCGTATCCAACCGATCCTTCAGAGCGGTTGATTTTTTACGCATCTCGCGCAAGGCAGCCAATCGAATATGGACCAGCATGGAGTCTGCAGCTAACCGTGCAGTAACAGACTGTGGCCATCCGTTGAGCGTCCCTATTTCTCCAAATATCTCGCCTTTGCCCAGACTCATAGAACTCCCTTTGGGCAGGTCAAAATCCATACTGGAGAGGAAGGTCATGTTCTCTGTAGCCGGCGCCCTGGACTTTGCCACTACTTTTGGCGCTTCTTCCTTTTTGAGTTCTTCAAGAGACACCGATTGCGCAAGATGTGTTGCATTAAAAATTGGCTGATGCGCGTCTGCCCGAAGTTTATCTACATACACCTCTACCTTTCCAGAGGCTACGTAAAAGGCCAGGTCCAGGTACGAGCCTTCCTCAAACAGAATGGCCCCTTTATTCCATGCTGCTACGGATACATCGTGGCTGATGGATTGTAAAAAAGCGTCGTCGTATTCCTTAAAGATGTCGAATTTCTTGAGGTCTGCCGGAGATAACTTCCCCTTAAACTGCTTGATACCTGAATGCTCTCCGTAACCAGACCAGCGATCTTCGAACAATTGTTGCTGTTGAAGAATGGTTCTGTCTTGCGGTGCTTTTTTAGCTTGGTCTCGTTCACTCATTTCGTCCTAGCGCTTTATAGACTTCTTCGAGTCTTTTTTTGACAACAAGCAGAATTTCTTCGACAGAAGCAGAATCAGATATAGCGGGCGCCGGCGCCAGATTTATGGCACCGCTGCCAGAAGAAGCACGTGGCACGCCAGCAACGGGTCTGTTTCGCGGCACGCGCGGCGGCGTGCTTACAGCGCCGGCACTACTGCTCGATGCCGATGGTCTTGCGCTACTTCGCACCGGTGCAGCTACTGTTGGCAACTTTGCAACGGTAACTTGTGGCACAGGCCGTTGTCCTTTAATGCGATCAAAAGCAGCCTTCAATGCGTCGCCGCCCAGCTCAGCTTTAGGCGGCCTGTCGAGGTCTGGATCCGGCCAATGTTTGATGGCATTATTGCCGGTGGCAACGTTGTAGCCTTGACCCGCGGAATGCCCTGAGGCCAGTAATCGCTCATCGGTGATATGATGACACTGCGCACAATTGGCAGCGCGCACAGTGGCGTCACTCAAATTTCGCAGTCCAAACTGAGCACCTTGCCCCCTTTTATGTGGTTGCAAATAACCAGAGCTTGGTCCGTGGCAGCTTTCACATCCTACGCTTTCGAATACCGGACCTGCGCCCGTTCCTGATTCCACCGTACCATGACACTGCATACAGATTTGATTGCCCTGCTTCATTTCTTTTGCTGAGAGTCCGTACAGCGTTGCAATTTGCACAGCCCGCGCGCTTCCACCAGAAACGGGCTGCGCAGAACGTCCATGGGGATCGTCAAAAAGCCAATCCTCAGCAGAGGCATGGCAATTACAGCCGGGTACTGTAAACTCAAATTTCTCCTGAGCAAACCAGGTAGGCTTTGCCCTCTTCTGGCCATCTACCTGTACGGTTGCAACAGGAGCACTGTCATTTAGCGCAGCAGTTGGCGTGGCAGCTACCCCAGACGATGCCCCGGGCGCACTTTCTGCTGCTGAAGATCCTGCCGGCGTTGCTCCCACAGCGCCTGTATTGCTGCCCACTTCACCTTCCGTTGCCGGCTCAGGCACGCCTCCGCCTCCTTTGATCAAGGCATCAACGGCAGCCCATGCAGCGCCATCATTGTTACTTGCAAGTTTTTTGCCCTGCACTCTAATTTCCTCTGCAATACCCAGGAGTGCTGCCTCATTATTGGGTACCAGCTTCACTTTGTTCTGTAACTGAATGATGGCGTTTAATTCCGGTACAGAGATAACAGAAGCAATTTTATCCAGCTCTCTGAGGGCGGTAACAACCCTTCGCTCCATAGCTTTTGAAAAGCTGCCCTGCTCCGTGGATTTGGCAGCGCCCCTGAGGCTATACTCATAATCCAATACCCTGCCTATGACATAGAGGGTGCGCTTGCGTTCTGGCGTCTGCTCTCGATTCGCTTCATCGCCCCCCCATTGCGCTGCAAGAAAGTTATGCTGAATTTTACCAGACCACTCGACCAGTTCGATACGGCTACCACTCGGGTGCCGGCCTACATTGATTAATTCTTCGGAAGGCACAGTATGGCATTCAAAACAATTTGCTGCAACCGCATAGACGTCATCAGACGGGCGTAACATGCCTGCGTCTTTACTCGATTGGATGCGTTCTGCTTTATGCGCTGGCGTTTCACTCGCCCTATCTGGCGCGCCATAGTTGTTATGTAAATCAAGCCAATCTCTGGCTTCACCATGACACGACTCGCAAGATACGCCGGCAATCGCCCGCGCCTGATCCCGCTGAATTTCTGCCGTATAATGACACGTCAGACAAACACTTTCTCTTTTTGCCAGCTTGTAATCCAGCTTTTCCAGAATACTTTGTGCCTGTGCAGACCGATGCATTGAATCGAAACCCGTGGAATGGCTTGATTCCTTCCATGCATCATACTCGAGCGTATGGCATTCACCACAGGGCACCCGACTATCTTTCGCAGACAGCGTAATCTTTTCGGGATCGTTCCTTAGATAGGGAGAAGCTTCTTGCTCTTGAATGGGCTCCGCGGACAGATAATGCAGCACGGGGAAAAGCATAAGACAGCACAAGCCCCCTGCTATTAAAATCAATCCTCGATTTTTTTTAATCAACGCAACCATTGTTACTGAGTATTTAGTCGATAGCGGTTTGTGGATAATAAAAATCAGCAGAAGATTATACTACCCACTAAAAACCAACCACTAACCACTAGTTTTTTTACAATTTCAGGACAAACTCCAGCCGGCCGGCAACGGTCACTGATTCAAGATCCATGTCATAAATAGTAAATCCATCTATAAGAATAATACCTCTGCGAGAAAGGGCAATTTGATATCGTGCCCCGCCAGCAACTGTATCCGTCAAAAAGAGCCCTTTGTCTTCATAATTGGTACGTCCTCCAACCTCAACAATGAGCTGTTGCCTGGTGTCGGCGAAAAAGAATTGATAGCCGGCACTTCCGCCAACTGCATAGTCAGCCAAATTGCCTAGCGGCGCGCCAAACCGCCCAATTCCTACTGCCGAGAACAAGATTCCCGTGCGCCCCAGCGGCCCGCCTGATGCCGGCCCTCTTGCAGCAGATCTAAATTCATTAATCCCGATAAAAGTACTGATGTAGACGTGATTGTGTGAGTGATGTGGCGTCCAGGAGAATTGATTACTGATGAGTACCCCTTCACTGTTGTGTACACCTTCATCTCCAGCCGGCATAGAGGCGACTACCCGAATGGTATTATTGAACCGACCAAATCGCCGTGTACTCCCAACCCCCGCATAGATCCCGCTCCCCTCGATATCATCAGCGAATACATAGACGATATCTGCTTCGATCGTTCGCTTACGCGAATCCATTTCAGTAAAGAGCCCAATGAGGCCGGCTGACTTATCGCCGATGTTCGTCCCGAGAATATTGCCATCTACTACATTCGCAAGGCCAACGGGGCGGTCGATATCTCCCCATCCCAAAAGTGCTGTTGCTCGCACGTTTACAAGGCTGCCCATTTTAATATTGGCTTTTGTCAAACCAATAAGGTCCATGGCGTCTTCATTGATGAGCATCCCATCCTGAAAACTTAGGGGTTGCCGGCCAATGGATATTCCGATGTCCAGACCTTTGCTATCAGCCCAATCCAGTGCCGGGAAAAGTTCGCCGAGATCGCCTTCAAAAAACAGGGTGCGGATACCAAAATTTAACTCGTCTACAAAATCATCTTCGTCCAAATCGAGATTTGTATTGAGTGTATACCGCGTAAACTGTCCCCCCTCATCAAGGGGCCGGAATCCAATCAACAGCCGTTCACTGGCCGTTAAATACAGGTTGCCAAAAAGATCAAAACGAAAGGCCGCTTCTGAGAGCTGCAAATTCGTATCATCTATTTCCTGATTGATGCTTTGCAAAGCAGATCGCACAGTGCCATAGGCAAGAAAGGCTGGTTGCCACACTGCGCCTGTTGGTAGCTTGATTCCTTGTTTAAGCGTTCCTGTGCCGAGAAAGGGCTCGCCCAATTCGATAATCGGCTTGGGCCGCTCGGGCATTTCTGCAAGTGGAATGGGCTCATCAGAAAATCGACTTCCACTGTGATCGTCTTCTTCGTGTGTTTCAGCTTCCTGTGCC
>JBGCEN010000074.1:0-9023 GCA_045106435.1 Rhodothermales bacterium | reverse complement strand
AAAGAAATCCTTACTTATGACAGTGAAAAACGATTAGTCGAAAGAACGTATTATGGAAATGGTTTAGATCCTGGTTCGGTTCACAAGGATTTTTATTTCTACGCTGAAGATGGCCTGTTATCTCAGGAAATTGGATATAGTTTTGAAAGACCTCTGAAATCAGATGCAAAAGAAAGGTTGTTCGGGGGCGATCATGTTGTCTCGGATGCAGATTTCGAGGAATACCGGGCATGGGTAAAAACGAGTAATTTCAGATTTAAATATAATGAGAGCGGTCAGGTGGTTGAGAAATACTCTAGTGATCTTCCTCTTCACTATGATGAGGGTTGAGTATCTTACGTTGATCCCACTTCTGTTATCTGCAATTCAAGAGCAGCAGGCTGAGATCGATGCGCTGAAAAGTGCGTTACAGTCTAATGGGATAGAGGTGAATAGGTAATCTGCAAAACAAAGGAGGTTAGTCAGTTGAAGCTAAAGGTATTATTCATAACGCTCCTCGGTATTTTTACAGTCACTAGTCAAGCGCAGGACGTAGTCTATGTAAGCCATGCAGCAATGGGAGCGAATGATGGCACGTCATGGGATAATGCATTTAACTTTCTTCAAGATGCTTTAGCGGCTGCTGAAAGTGGTGATGAGATTTGGGTGGCCGCTGGTGTTTATCATCCGGACAAAGGTGAAAATATAACGGAAGGCGATCGAAGTGCTACATTTGCTTTGAAGAATGGTGTGGGTATTTATGGCGGATTTATCGGGAGCGAAGGGGTGCGGAGTGAACGAGATTTAGAGCTAAATGAAACAGTATTGTCAGGGGATTTGCTGGGCAATGATAACAACGTTGTGGCATTGGAAGAGTCAACTCGTCTTGAAAACACCTATAACATAATAACAGCAAATTCTGGTATTGATTCTACCTCAGTCTTAGATGGTTTTACCATTCGAGGGGGCCACGCAAACCCTTCTACAGGGCCCTCGTCTACTTCAGGAGGGGGAATCTTGATTCTGCCCGGACAAGAATCACACATAAACATTACCAACATGAAGTTTGTTGAAAACTTCAGTGCTTTTAATGGAGGTGCAATAGCAAACTACAATGGTGACATTTCGATATCTAAAAGCTCATTCACGAACAATGTAGCAGGTCCAGAAGGTGCATGGGGAGGCGCAATCTACCATGAACCCCGTAACAAAAATGCTGCCATGGCTGAGATGAAAGGCTTATTATGTGAAGGGAATGTGGCAGAAAAAGGTGGCGCAATCTCCGTTCGGAGTGGAAGCCTACTAGTAACTGATGCTGTTTTCTTATCAAATCAATCAACCTTTGAGGGCGGGGCAGTACATCACGACTTTTCTAGTCTGGAGAGTGGGGCTGAGGCCCACTACTTTAATGTATTGTTTCTAGGAAACGAGAGTAAGGATTTTGGTGGAGGAGCAATGTTCATTGAGAGAAGTAACGTTTCGGTATATAATGCTCTGTTTAGCGGGAATAGGGCAGTAGATGTACCTGTTAATCGTGGAGCAGTGGGAGGGGCTATAGCTAACATTGAAAGTTCTGAAATTATGGTTGCGCAATCGGTTTTCGTAAACAACACAGCTGATGTTGGAGGTGCCTTTTACAATAACAATAGTAGCGTAGAACTTGTCAATAGTATTGTATGGAATAATGAAAGCAGGAGCTCAGACGAGGAAAATTTTTTTGTTTTTCTTCCTGTGGACAGCGTTTCATTTGATGTAGCATCCAGCCTTTTTAGTGATGATTTACCAGATACAGTCAACAATATTGGAGGGGTGATTATAGGGGATCCGTTATTTGTGAGTCCTTTAGGTGAGGATGGTGTTGCTGGGACACTCGATGATAATTTGCGATTACAGAAAGAGTCTCCAGCTATAGATGCAGGAGATAATACGTTCCTTCCTCATGATATCGCTGATTTAGATGAAGACAATGATTTCTTAGAATTACTACCAATCGACATTGATGGTTACTCCAGAATTGTAGATAGCGGGCAAGGGGAGATCGTTGATTTAGGGAGCTATGAGTTTGATGCTACTCTCGTTTCAAATGAATTGCCTGTGTCGTTAAGTTCGAATAGTTGTCCATCCGGGAGCATATCTCCGATATACCCCAATCCATTTTTAAACATTGCGTATGCAAATATCTGCATGACTAGAACGGGTTTAACGCAGGTGATGCTTTATGATGTATTGGGGAGAGTTCGCCAGAAAGTTTTTGAAGGGGTTGTGAGAGCAGGCGTGAATTATTCTATTGTAATAACTCGCAGCAACCTTCCAAGTGGATTGTATATGATAGAAGTGCGAGGAGCTGATATTAAATATTCTCAACCGGTCATTATAACTAATTAAATTCAATTCTCGTTCATTATGAGCTACGGTAAGTCATTAATCACTGTCTTGTGTTTCTTATTAATAGGCGTAGAGAATGGATACAGTCAATCCTCTCAATCAGCACTTTTAGAGGTTCGAGTGCAATTAACGTCTAATGAAGCTGATTCGATTCTTGTAGAGGTAGAAGATTTTGATACAAGTACGATGGTACATACCGGAAGTGCTAAGTTAAATGAGCCGTGGGAAGCAAATTCAGATGACGTAGATCAACCTAGTGCTGATTTTAACTTCTCTGAGAATACCCTTTATAAGATAATCCTGACGGTGGATGGAGCATCTGAGGAGTATCTTTATTATTACTGTATCGATGGAAATCCCCCGGCAGATGAGGAGTTTTTCTGTAGAATTGATAATGATTCAGATAATAATGACGTCGTTTTTGAGTATGATGGTGGCTTTGCAGTAAAACCATCTGGCTTCGGTTCCGTAGATTTTGATCTCAGTTTTACTGACGACAATTGGATTCTGCCCTACAATCTGTATCAGCATTGTGGAACAGACACGCCTCCTTGTAATACAGAGTTCTTGGGTATTTCTTGACAAAACAGACTAGCTCTAGAGATGTCTTTACTATAACAAATGATGATTTGATTGTCCCCGTAGATCCTCAATTTGCAAAGGACTTATGGTGGACTTGGGGTGAAGATATTACATTGAAATTCCAGGCAGGCAAAAAACTTATTGTAAACGATACCTTGGTTGCTAAGGAAATGACACTGACATCAAGTGGAAGTAATTGGGGAGGAGTCGAATTCAAAGATGGAAGTAAGGGCGATTTTACAAATGTTGATGTACTTAAGGTTGGTTCAGGAGTGCATACCGGCACAATGACAATTCGGGACGGTGCTGATGTAACGCTCAAAGGAGATAACATAATCATTGGTCCTAATTTCATTGCTGAAAAAGGAAGTACCTTTCTTGCGACGCACGATCTAACAGGCTCAGCTGCTCCCAATGGGCCATCACCAGATCTAGAAGAAAATGAGTCCATTGCTGACGCTGCTGCTGATGATAATCTTCCTGGGTTTTCCATTACTACCTATCCTAACCCGTTTAATCCAAGCACTACGCTAAGCTACCAATTAGAAGAAGGGGCTTTCGTAACGCTAAAAGTTTACAACCTATTAGGACAAGAGATAAAGATGCTTGTCTATGAATTTCAAGACTCAGGCAAATGGGAATCGATTTGGGACGGGCGAGATTTGTCAGGACATTCTGTGCCAAGTGGGACTTACCTCTATAGATTGACAGCAGGAGATCTATCTACAACAGGTCAAATGGTTCTTGTGAAGTAGCAAGCTGTCTTTTGCTCGCGTAGTCGCAAAAAGCCCTACCAAAAAGCAATCCGCTCAACTTCGTCCTGAGTCACTTTCTGTTGCCTACGATCATACAATCGGGTAGTCCTAGGATCAGAGTGTCCAGCCATATACTGCGCCTGCTCCAGCGATCCATCGTTTTCAAGGAAGGTTGTTATTCCCGTGCCTCTCATTGAGTGGCTACATACTGTCCGAGGCGGAATCCCTGCTTTTTTCGCCCGCCTTTTAATCATACGTAAAGCATCATTGCGATTCATAGCTCGAGTGGTGAGCTCCCTTTTCGAATTGATTGTGCAGAACAGGGGAATAGCCGTGTTTTCAATATCTCCCGCCACGTCAATATAGTCATCGAGCCACAGCTGCAAGTTATGATGCGCTGGCATCACGATATATTTACCCCCTTTCTCTAGAAGCCTGAGTTCTGATCTTTTTCCAACAGAAGAGTAATCACCGATCGTCATATTGATAACCGCCGAAACCCGCGCAAACGTATAAAGCATAACGCCTATTAAGGCCCGGTCTCGAAGGCCGCTAATCGTGGCTATATTAATAGAGCCAATCAACTCGCGCACCTGGGCAGGGGAGAGGATCGGCGTTTTGCCTTCCCGGATTGAAGCCCTGTGCGAATACGCTGTACGAAGGGGATGGGACGTGGTTATGAAGGTGGAGGATACAGCATCTGGTGCCAGTGAGCGAAAGAAGCGAAAGCAGATTATTGAAGCTGCTCGTAAGCGAGAGGTCGATGTAATCATTGTATGGAAACTAGACAGGTGGGGACGCTCAATGGCCGATTTGGTCACAAACCTGCAAGAAATGCACGTTTTGGGGGTTGGGTTTGTGTCGTTAACGGAAGCGCTCGATTTCACGACACCCTCAGGAAAGGCATTGGCCGGAATGCTGGCCGTCTTTGCAGAGTTCGAGCGTGACATACTCCGTGAGCGTATTAAGGCAGGGATCGATCATGCGCGTGCAAACGGGAAGGCACATGGTCGCCCTCAAACAGCCATACTTAAAATGGACGAGGTTAAAACGCTTAATGAGGCTGGCCTCAACGTCTCTCAAATTGCCCGAGAACTTGGGATTAGCAGAACGTCAGTGCGCCGTTGTTTAGCCCAAATTTCCTGAACGGAGAATTTATACGTTTTGTGTGCCCACCCTCAGATAAGTGCATTTTATGCGTTTTATTGCCTTCGTTCTACTTCTTTTCACTCTAGTGCCACATGTGCTTACGGCTCAACAAGCCACGCTTAAAGGGACTGTCATCAGTGCAGACGATTTTGAACCGATTCCCGGAGTTCACGTCTTTATTGCTTCCTCTATGATTGGTACGGTGACCAACGATGAAGGAGAATATAGCCTGACCCATTTACCGCCTGGCGCTGTACGTCTTACCTTCTCCATGGTTGGCTTCGAAACGCTGATTATTCTCGTATTTGTAAAGCCCGGCGAAGCCCGAACACTTGAGATCGATTTGAAGCCCCATGCCTTTCAATTGGATGGAATCATAGTTGAAGCAAGGCGTGACAAGAAATGGCAACGGCAATTAAAGCGGTTTACCCGCCACTTTCTTGGCCAAACGCCTAATGCCGGCAATACAGAAATCACCAACCCAGAGGTGCTTGATTTTACAATAGAAGATGGACGGTTTAGAGCCTCAGCAAGCGAGCCGCTCTTCATCGAAAATCGGGCGCTTGGATACCTGATTCACTTTCATATGAAAGACTTTCTCGAATACAAGGGAGCGATCCACTATCAGGGAGTCTCCTTCTATGAGGAACTCGTTCCAGAGGATGTCTCACAAGCCGCCGAATGGAAATCGAAGCGCGAGGAAGCTTATCATGGGTCTCGCAGCCATTTACTACGAGCACTCTTTCATAATCGGCTGGAAGAAGAACAATTCGAGCTCTATGAACATCGCAGTCCCCAATTACCCCAGACAGATAAACTTGCTGTAGAAGATTTGTATGCCTTTCAACTACCAACACAAAGGGTGCGAGAAGCTCACGACTTGGTGCATACCAGTACCGATTCGCTAACGAGACGTTTGGATTTTGAGAGCGTCGTTGAAATTGTCTATAAGGGCGAGTTGGAAAGCTCGGCCTTCTTGCGGTGGCAATCGTACAAGTATGATTCCGGCGAAGTAGGATTTCAGCAATCCTGGATGGTCATGCGAGAGCCTAATATCCTGGTCGATCACAATGGTAGCTTACTGAATCCTTATGATTTGATGTATTACGGCTACTTGTCTTTTGAGGCCTTTGCCGATGAGCTTCCTTATGAATATGGCCTGGGTGCACCACTGCAATAGACAAGACTACGGGATTATTGCGTTCTACGAAATGGTGCGTCTTGAAGATCTGAGCGGAGCCACTAGAACGTTGTTTTACACAGCGTTATGATCAGGTCGTTTATGGAGAAGATATCCTTAAGACTCATAGCAACTCACTCGCAAGAAAAGTCGATTTTGTTACATATTAGAGCAAAAACCGTTGTATTTCCAAATCTAGCCTCTATTTGAACTAACCACCTACTATTGGAGTTACCCCGCTAAAGTGGACATCTCGAAAAGCTCTATCTTAAAGCAAACGAGGATACACAAAGGAGTTTAAAGAGGATGCCGTGCGCTTGGCAAAAGAACGCGGTAACATAAGTGCTGCAGCAAGGGATTTAGGCATCAGTCCCAGTGTGCTCAGACGCTGGAAACGAGAGCATGAAGAAGGAGATGCCTTCCCGGGAAAGGGCAAACCACGAGATGAGGAAATGTCCACGCTGAAACGGGAGCTCAGACGAATAAAGGAGGAGAACGAAATCCTAAAAAAGGCTATGGGTATCTTCACAAAGGCACCTCGCTAAGATACCGGTTCATGGAAATGTATAAAGATCAGTTTTCCATTACGGCCATGTGCCGTGTATTTAGGGTGTCAAAGAGTGGTTACTACGCTTGGACAAGGCGGCCTGAGAGTCAACGAAGTCTGGACGATGATCAGCTTGGTAATGAAATCGAGCGGCTCCACAAGGAAAGCAAGCAGTCCTATGGAAGTCCGAGGATTCATGCTGAACTGAGATCAAACGGAACTCGCTGCGGCCGCAAACGTGTGGCCAGACTGATACGGGATCGTGACCTGAGGCCAAAGCGAGCAAAGAAGTTCATGGTTACAACGGATTCGGGGCACAAGCTGCCCGTAGCTAAGAATCTGCTGGACCAGAAGTTTGAGCAAGAAGATTGCAATCAAGTCTGGGTTGCAGATATCACGTATGTTTGGACCGGGCAGGGCTGGCTTTATCTGGCTGTTGTGCTTGACCTGTTCTCTAGGCGTGTTATCGGTTGGAGTATGCAAAGGACAATGACCCGGGATCTGGTGCTATCTGCACTACGAATGGCACTGAACAGTCGCAGGCCTGGAGGCAGTTTGCTGCATCATAGCGACCGGTTGAATCTGAGCAGTATGCAAGTGGTGAATACCAGCAGTTGCTTGTGGCCAGTTCGGGATTACCTGCAGCATGAGCCGCAAAGGCAATTGCTGGGATAACGCTCCTGTTGAGAGTTTCTTTGCAACACTGAAAAAAGAACTTGTTCATCACAAGTATTATCATACAAGAGATGAGGCCAGAGCTGATATTTTCGAATACATCGAAAGCTGGTACAACCGAAAGCGGCTGCATTCTTCACTTGGGTATATGAGCCCCTGTGATTACGAAGCTAGAATGACCCAGCAACTAGCAATCCGTGCTTAACTGGGTGTCTAAATAACCGGGGCAACTCCAATTAGATAGGAACGATCTTATGGACAAATTTTATAACCAGCTCGCTCCGTTTTACCATCTTATTTTTCAGGATTGGGATCGTAGCATTCAGCGTCAAGGAGAACAATTATCTACCCTCATTGAAACCGAGTGGCCTGGTTCAAAGAATGTCCTGGATGTATCCTGCGGGATCGGTACGCAAGCCATAGCGCTGGCCTTGCAGGGCTATTCCGTAGCGGGTTCAGATCTTTCAATTAATGCGATAAATCGTGCAAAAGAGGAGGCTGCGAACAGAGGTGTAGACATTGCATTTTCTGTATGCGATATGCGGGACGTGCATGCCCATCATGGGACGGGATTTGACGTGGTGTTATCTGCTGATAACTCTATCCCTCATTTGCTCTCAGATGATGAGTTGTTCGTTGCGATCAGTCAAATGCATGGATGCCTCTCGATTGGGGGCGGATGTGTAATCACGGTAAGAGACTATGTAGCTGAGGATCGAGGCAGAAACCTCGTAAAACCCTATGGGGTTCGGATTGAAAACGGCCGGCGATATCTTGTTTTTCAAGTCTGGGACTTTGAAGGAGATTTCTACGATCTAACGTTCTTTTTCATTGAAGAGGATCTGTCAACCCTGGAAGTGATCTCCCATACAATGCGGACTCGCTATTATGCGGTTTCAACATCCAGGCTTTGTGCGCTCATGGAGCAGGCAGGTTTCCGGAATGTGAGACGCATCGATGGCGTTTTCTACCAGCCTGTACTCGTGGGCACCAGAGCTGCATAGTGCAATTTGAAAAGGTATTCTGCATCAGTGTCCGGGTTTTTATTGCTGCAGGATTTTGTTAGATTCATTTCTCGCGACCCAAAGGCTTCATGAGGTATCATGTGGTCTATACATTGTCAGATGTACTTGCTCTTTATCATTTATCGGAAGAAAAACTCGGTAGAAAAACAATGACAGCCTTGCATAGAATATGTGCCTATTTGCTGATTCTTATTGGGATCGTTCATACTGTGTTAACTTTCTTCATTGGCCCGCTGTCTGTGGGGTCGTTATGGTTTGCCGGCACAGGGCTGGCGTTCATCTTTCTGGGCTTCATCAATTTATCGATGCGGATACATCCACAATTAAATATCCGTTCTCGTAGTATAGGTATCGTAGCTAATTTTATTGGACTGGCCTTCATGGTTGCAGCCGTAATTATCCTGGGAGAGCCTCAAACTTTTGTAGCCTTAGGTGTAACCCTCTTGATGACAGGAGTCTCATTCATATCTACCGGCGCATCAGACGACTCAGCATGTTGTAGCATCCGCTCATTCAAGCTGATATATTGCGGCCACTTTTGTTGATTACCTTTGGGTGACCCTTACCTGATTCTTCTGATTGAGCGAACCGAGAAATTTCTTGGTAGTTATGACTGTCACATAACATCACTATAAACAACGGAATCAGCATGCGTCCACAACCCCTCATATGTGTAAGCGACGTTGAGTTTAGTAGTCGTTGGTATCAACAACTACTCGACTGCAGAAGTGTACATGGGGGGCACG